>DFBQ01000022.1:0-237 GCA_002367355.1 Deltaproteobacteria bacterium UBA3076
TGGACGAAACGATGATCAAGGCCGAATTCAAGAAAAAGTTTACAAAAGGCAAAATCCTAGTTTGGCTATTTCAGGGCATTGTGGGTACGGTCGGGAATTGCTGTAAGTCCGCAACAATCCAGCGCTACATTATCAAAACATTACATCCTTATCTAATACTTTTTTGCGATAAAATATTTTTTTGCCCTACCAGAAACCGTAACTTCTCAATATGTCTGGGTAACAGTCACTGGATTC
>DFBQ01000022.1:289-3706 GCA_002367355.1 Deltaproteobacteria bacterium UBA3076
TTCCGGCGAAAGCCGGAATCCATTAGATAGTCGCAAAATATGATTTGCCCGGACTTATTGAGAAGTTATCAGAAACCCTTGACAGACTTGAAACTGGCAATACGTGCTTCACATCTGCCTGCTCAGTTCCTGTATGAAGGATGCTGAAAGACCTGCATCTTATTGACAGCATCTATATTAGCCTGTTAATAACAAGTCAGGTACCATCGGGTTTAAAAGGGAAGACGGTGTAAATCCGTCGCGGTCCCGCCGCTGTAACCGGGGACGAACGCCGCATAAGACCACTGCCCTGCCCAAGCAGGGTGGGAAGGTGCGGCAAGTAGGCAGATCCGGGAGCCAGAAGACCTGCCTGAATAGCATACTGCAGCCCCAGCGAAGGACAGGGTGATGTAGGGGCCGGAGGATATTCTCCGCGCCGGCTTGAGGATAAAGAAACTGGGTGCAATCCTTAAGTCCTTAACGGACTTAAGGATTTTTTTTGTTAAAAACAAGCTGAGAGGAGGAATTTGTTCATGCAATCAAAAAAAACCGTTGTTTTATTGGTGCTTGTCTTCATCCTGGCGTCATTTGCAAGTGCCTTTGCAGGTGAACACAGAGATGCAAGACCTCAGAAAAAGGGTATCCTGTTGGTGGGATTTGGCAGTAGTGTACCCCAGGCCCAGGTCTCTTTTGAAAACATAGACAAAAAAGTCAAAGAGGCATTTCCTGAAATACCTGTTCGTTGGGCCTATACTTCCGCGATTATCCGTCACAAAATGGCCAAGGAAGGAAAACAGATGGATTCTGTCGAGGTAGCCCTGGCCAAAATGATGGATGAGGGATTCACCCATGTGGCTGTGCAGTCTTTGCACACCATTAGAGGAGAGGAATACCATGACCTGCGCAGAAATGCCCATGCCTTCAGCGATATGGCAGGAGGCTTCCAGAGGATACTTGTTGGTTATCCCCTGCTTGCAAAGCATGAAGATCTGGTCAGGGTGTCAGAAGCAATGATCAGCCACATCCCGCCGGAAAGAAAAAAATACGAGGCAGTCGTCTTTATGGGTCACGGGACCCCCCATCCGGCTAATGCCTTTTACGAAGCCATGATGTATGAGTTCCAACTCAAGGACCCGAACATCTTTGTAGGGACCGTTGAAGGATATCCTGACATTGAGGATATCAAGGTCATGCTCCTGTCAAAAGGGATCAAAAAGACCTATCTCATTCCTTTCATGTCAGTGGCAGGTGACCATGCCCGAAATGACATGGCAGGTGACGAACCGGATTCCTGGAAATCCATCCTGACTAAAGCCGGTATTACTTCCGTGCCGATACTCAAGGGAACTGCAGAGTATGATGACATTGTTGGTATCTGGATCGACCACTTAAAGGGAGTTATGTCACACTTTTAGTTTTTCTGACCATAAAGGTCTATCACGAAATAAACGGTAATTGCGGAAAGCTATCCGCAGTCATCAATCGACAGGGGTGGGGCCTCACGGGCCTTTCCCCATCACATCACCGTGCGTATTGGTCAGTAAACGGCGGTTCAGCTGGTTGAGTAATCGATTTTCAATCGCAAAATCCTCAACATAACACTGCTATGCCTGCGGTTTTGCTCAATCAAATCGTAATTTCTCAATAAGTCCGGGTACCAGTCACTGGATTCCCGCCTTCGCGGGAATGACGGGCGCTCACACCCAATCGTCATTCCCGCGAAGGCGGGAATCCATTAGATAGTTGCAAAATATGATTTGCCCGGACTTATTGAGAAATTACCAATGTTTTGCGTAACAGGTTGATTTTATTCACCACACTGATTCCGGTTGACGGGTTTGGGCATCACACAAATTCCGGTTGAGCCAACAATTAATGAAAACCTTAAAAGGCTTTGACGCAGTTTACTGCGATGCCAGTTTTTTTATCGCACTGTTTACAAAAAAGGACACAAAACACAAACGCGCCTTAGAACTTTTTAAAGAAATCAAGGACAATCGAATCATAATTCATACCTGTTGGTTTGTTATCTCGGAGGCCATGACTGTTCTCCTTTACCGGTATGGTTATTCTGAGGCACTGACCTTCAACCAATCGATTGATCTCTATAAAATTTATCATTCCACGGAAAGTCAACATCATCAAGCAATTGCCTTGTTCAATCTTTTTGGTAAAGATAGAAAGATTTCTTTTGTGGATGCCCTCTCACGTGTCCTCATTTCAGGGGAACTTAAGAACATGCCGGCCCTATCTTTTGATAAAGATTTTAAGGCGTTGGGTTTAACTACTATCTCCTGAATAGCCACTTCTCGAAACCTTTGCATAACTGCCATCTGAGCGCCTTCCTTGCCTGACGAAAAAATGTCACGTTCTGCAAAGGTCTCTCATAATCTTCTATCTTTGCGCCTTTGCGCCTTTGTTTACCCAGTTAAATTTCTTTTGCACTTATTTAACCGGGGCGTAAGATAGTTAATCTGCGTCAGTCTGCGTAATCTGTGGATTGAATTCTGAAGCCGCCGCATTTGCTCAGGCGTATAGCGGGCAAGTCGAGTCAAACGCCGAGGGGTCCGTTTCAACCCTTACCGGAATCGGCATGAATTACGAAAAAGTCTTGACTAATTCGGAACGATAGGCTAAAAAGTCTATATGAAACGATACCTGATAAATTATATTCTGGACGATTTAAAGAAAAAGATTGTCCTGTTAACCGGCCCGCGACAGTCCGGCAAAACAACCCTGTCAAAAATGCTGAGCAACAATTTTGATTATCTCAATTTTGATAATCCGGAACACCGATTAGGCCTTATCGAAAGATCATGGGACAGATCAAAAGATCTTATTATATTCGACGAACTTCACAAACTTAAAAACTGGAAATCATGGCTCAAAGGCATTTATGATACTGAAGGCGTCCAGCCCCGGATAATTGTCACAGGCAGCGCCAAACTGGATACATACAGAAAGGTCGGCGATTCTCTTGCCGGACGCTTCTTCCAGTTCCGACTACATCCTCTTGACCTGAAGGAGATCAAAAAAATAAACAACCCTGATAATCTTCAAGCTGTCCTGGATCGTCTGCTTGACACAGGTGGATTCCCCGAACCTTATCTGGAAGGGAGCACAAGATTTTATAACCGATGGAAACGGTCACATCTCGACATTATCCTGAAACAGGATATTGTTGATCTTGAAAATGTCCGGGAAATTACATCTATTGAAACCCTTATCCAATTATTACGCAAAAGAGTCGGCAGCCCTGTTTCATACAACTCCCTGGCACAGGATCTCCAGTGTTCCGACAAGACAGTGAAGAGATGGCTGACAATACTTGAAAATATGTACGTCATCTTCAGGGTTGGACCATTTCACAGAAATATCGCCCGCTCCATTCTTAAAGCGCCCAAATATTATTTTTACGATACAGGACAGGTTATTGGA
>DFBQ01000180.1 GCA_002367355.1 Deltaproteobacteria bacterium UBA3076
AGGACGCGCAGCGTCCTCGACAACAAGTGATTGTATGATTTTACGTTTAAATACCACAAATAAAAAATATTGACAACAAAAAAGTAATTTTGTATATTTTATCTAACCGTTTAACATGCAATAATCTGAAATAGACGGATACGGCTAAATACAATGAGAAGGATTCCTGCCTCCCTAAATGCACAGTTCAACACTTTATTGGTCAAAAACAAAATACCCCAAAAATATCAGATCCATTATTTGAAGTGGCTGCGATACTATTTGGATTTTTGTCATAAATACGGATTGAGTGAATCAAGTCCCCAGAGTCTGCCCAATTTTATTCGGAAATTAAAAGAAAAGAGGCAGACCGAGGCACAGCAAAAACAAGCCAATAAAGCCATCCATATTTATTACGAATTAATCAGATCAAAACCCAGTAATAAAAAAAGTGGACTGACCAAACATCTGCGAAAACCAGAGGGTATTGATGATGCTTCGTATCGGGCAAAATTGCAGACAGGCTCCAGTAAGCGTGATTCGGCGCAAAATAAGCCTATCCAAACAGTGGCAAAGGATAATTGGGATGAAGCCTACAGACAGTTATCCAATGAAATAAAATTCAGGCACTATTCACCTAAGACCCTTAAATCATACTCCACCTGGGTTCGGAAAATTCAATATTTTAGTAAAAGCAAAGATCCAGAGCTATTATCAACTACGGATGTAAAGGATTTTTTAACCTTTTTAGCAGTAAAGCGGAAAGTATCAGCATCATCCCAAAACCAGGCCTTTAATGCGCTGCTATTTTTTTTCCGGCATATCCTTAACCGGGAATTCGGGAAAATTGACGGTGTGGTACGAGCCAAAATAAAACGATATATTCCTGTTGTACTCTCACGTGAAGAAATTGATGCGATTGTAGGAAACCTTAAATATCCTTATGATTTGGTGGTTAAGCTGTTGTATGGCTGCGGGCTTCGTTTATTCGAGTGTCTGAACCTGCGCATACAGAGTTTTAATTTCGATTTCAGCATATTGACGGTTCATGACGGTAAAGGAAAAAAGGACCGCACCGTCCCGCTACCTCAAGTCATTATGCCGGATATTAAAGAGCATCTGGAAAAGGTCAGAGAGCTGCATGATAAAGACCTTGATGGAGGGTATGCCGGCGCATTTATGTTTGATTTGATAGAAAAAAAGTATAAAAATTGTGCCATTGAGTTTGTCTGGCAATGGTTTTTCCCAGCCAAAACATTAACTTTTGTTCCTGAAACCAACGAATATCGGCGCTACCATCTTCATGAACGCCATGTTCAAAAGGCCATTAAACGGGCTGTCAACAAGGCCAAAATCTGCAAGCGTGCTACGGCCCACACGTTTCGTCACAGTTTTGCCAGTCACCTCTTGCAGGCCAATTACGACATTCGGACGATTCAAGAACTATTGGGGCATAGCGATGTGCGAACTACAATGATTTATACACATACGATTAAGAGCCAGACTAAAAAGGAAGCTAAAAGTCCGCTGGATTTTTGATATTTTAGCCAATTGCCAATTCCAATTTTGTCCCCAGGATGGGGCAGGTAGCCTCTCAGACCTACACCGATATCTATGCCTGGGCATCGATGACCAACCATGCGCATATCCTTCCGATATCAGATATATCATGTCTTTCTTCTTTTCGCGCCCACCAGCCATACCAGTAAGATACTGAATTCGTATAAGACCAGAAGAGGTCCGGCCAGGAGCAACTGGTTGAGCACATCAGGTGTCGGGGTAAGGATTGCTGCCGTGAGGAATACTATGAGAATGGCATACTTACGGTATTTCCTGAGTATGTGGGCATCTAACAGGCCTACCAGGCCTAGAAATACTATAAAAACCGGTAGCTCGAAGGCGAATCCAAAGCCCAGAAGAAGGCGGATCGTCAGCGTGAAATATTCGCTGACACTTGGCAAGAGGCGCAGGCTTTCGCCTGAATAACCGGCAAAAAATTTGAAAGCCGTGGGAAATACCACCATATATCCAAAGATTGCGCCCCCGATGAACAGGAATGACGAGCATATGACAAAGGGCAGGGTCCAGCGTTTTTCATGTTCATACAGCCCAGGGGTCACAAATGCCCATATCTGATATAGAATAACAGGACTTCCTACAAAGATTCCGCATGTGAGAGCCAGCTTGAGATAGGTGAAAAAGGCCTCGGGATATGATGTAAAGATCAGGCTTGTTTCAGGAGGCAGGACTGCTTCAAGGGGTTTTGAGAGCATGGCAAAGATCGGCTCAATCAAGGCATAGCAGAACCCAAAGCCCACACATACCGCAATAAAGCAAATGATCAGACGCCGGCGTAATTCCGCAAGGTGCTCTGTAAGACCTGTTTTTTCCTGGACGGCAAGCAGCAGGCAGTAAGCAGGCAGTGCGGTCGCCTTGTCAAAATTCATAGAACCAGTCATTTTTGCTGAGTATTGTGGCCCCATCAGCCTCTACAAGCGCCATGTTTTCGAGACGAACCCCGCCCTGATCCGGGAGATATATCCCGGGCTCAACAGTGACTACCATCCCAGGCCTTAGCTTTTTCCGTGACCGTTGCGAGAGGGTCGGTGCCTCATGGACTGCAAGCCCCACTCCGTGCCCAAGGGAATGGACGAATCTTGGGCCGTAGCCCGCATCCTTGATTACATCTCTGGCCACTTGGTCCACCTGTTTGCCTGTAAGCCCGGCTTTAAGGGCTTCCTGAGCGGCAATTTGGGCCTTGCGGACTATAGCGTATACTTCCCTGAAGGGCGACCTGGGTTCACCAAGAAAAATAGTCCTTGTCATGTCCGAGCAATATCCTCCAAGCCTGGCCCCCATATCTATGAGTATGGGCTCGCCCTCTTCGATTGGCCTGTCTGTGGGAACGGCATGGGGCAGGGCGGCATTGGGTCCGGAGGCCACAATAGGAGAAAAGGAAGGGCCTTCTGCATGTTGCCATAGCCCCTCGATGATATGCCAGGCAATCTCCTTCTCAGTCATGCCGGGTTTGATGTCTCTCCATATGCCTCCAAGCACTTTCTCGGCCGCAGAGATGGCCTTTTTAAGGGATTCAACCTCTGAAGACGATTTAATTGAGCGCATAGTCTCGATCCGGCCCCCAAGTGAGACAAGCTCTGTTTCAGGCAGGACCTTTTTAATGGCATCAAGGCGTTGGCAGGACAAAAAAACAGGTTCGTAAGCAAGATTATGTACACTGCGGTCATGCATCAGATTTTTCAGGGCATGGGCCAGACCACGTCTGTATATGACCAAACGCCAGCCAGGGGCCTCATCCCTTGCCTGGACTTCGTAGCGTCCGTCTGTGAGCAAAATGGCCTCTTTGCGAAGGATTAAAAGCGCACCTGCTGATTCGGATATGCCCACGTCCTCTGCGGTAAACCCGCTTAAATATCGACGGTTTTCAGGACACGTTACAAGAAGCGCGTCCAAGCCCCGGCCGGCCAGGACAGCACGCACCCGCTTCATACGCTTTAAGTAGTGAGATTTCATTTTTTCTTATCCCCCAAGGCCCGAATCATTTATATATCGGGTATCGAACCTTTGAACATAGATTATCAAAATTTTCAAATTTATGAACCATAATATTATCTGTGTATTTCTGCGAAAATCTGCGTCCTATTTAACTTGAAAGTATTCGACCTGTGCAGTTACACGTTAGATTGTGCAACACACGAAAAAGAAAAGAATTATCACGAAAACACGAAATACCGAAAACACGAAAAGAATATCGGCAACTTGATAGTATAGGAATTTCCATTTTTTGACAGGATCAACAAGATAATCAGGATAAATAATCATGTAAATCTTGTTCATCCTGTCAGAGAAGTCCTGCCGAAGGCGGCTAAGTTCATTTCTATGTCTTGTTTCGTGTTTTNNTTTTGTACCTTCGTATTTTCGTGATTGATTTTTTTATCTCAACGGCTATTATGCGTTAAATCGTGGAATGGTCTTATTCAATCCACGATTTAGCGTGGAATGGTCTTGATTTAATGCAGGGATCGATATAGGTTAATAGATATGAAACGAAAATATGAAACAATGCTTAAGGAGCATTTCAGGCATGACACTCAGATGGCATTTTTAGCAGGACCACGTCAGGTCGGCAAGACAACTTCGTGCAGGTCTTTTGTCAGCAGACATCATTATTTCAACTGGGACAATGATGACGACCGCCAGATTATTATTTCAGGCCCTGCAGCAGTTGCGGAAAAAATCGGAGCAGGTGAAACGCGGACAATTGTTTTTGACGAACTGCATAAATACACAAACTGGAAGAATTTTCTAAAAGGTTTTTATGACACATATGCACGTGATCTGTTCCATGTGGTGGTTACAGGCAGCTCTCGCCTCGATCTTTACAGAAAAGGTGCGGACAGCCTTATGGGCCGTTATTTCTTATACCACATGTTTCCTTTATCTGTAGCCGAGGTTGCTCATAAAGGTCAGACGTTTGAAAAAATAGCACCGCCAAAAAATATTAATGATGAGGATTTTGCAGCGCTCCAACGCTTTGGTGGCTTTCCCGAGCCTTATTTAAAAAAGACGACACGTTTTTATAACCGGTGGAAACGAACAAGGTTAAAGCTTTTATTCCGGGAGGATTTAAGGGATATATCAAGAGTGCATGAGGTTGGACAGGTGGAGCTGCTTGCTGAATTCATAAGGCAGCAGTCCGGTCAGCTTGTTAATTACGCGTCTTTGTCAAGAAAAATTCGTGCTTCTCAGGATTCAATCAGGAGATGGATTTCAGTATTGGAATCTCTCTACTACTGTTTTATGGTCCGTCCGTGGACTAAAAATATTTCCCGCAGCCTTCTTAAAGATCCCAAAATATACCTTTCCGACTGGTCACTTGTGGATGATCCTGGTGCAAGGCATGAGAACCTTGTGGCCTGTCACCTTTTGAAAGCTGTTTCCTGGTGGGAGGATCAGGGATTTGGTGAATATGGTCTTCACTTTCTTCGTACAAAAGATAAACGTGAGGTTGATTTCCTTATCACTGAAAATAATACCCCGTGGTTTCTGATTGAAGTAAAATCATCAAAAAACCGTCCTTTAAGCAAACAGCTTGAATATTTCAAAACGAGAATCGGCGCAAAACATGCTTTTCAGATTATGATGGATGCTGATTTTGAGGATACAAACTGTTTTGATTATTCTTATCCAATACGTGTATCCGGCCGATTATTTCTTTCCCAGCTTGTGTAATAAGAAAAAACCTGCACTAA
>DFBQ01000162.1:0-20971 GCA_002367355.1 Deltaproteobacteria bacterium UBA3076
GGGCTGGCGTGGTAACCAAAATCACGGAGTAGCTATGCTATATTCACCAATTAGAGTGGAATTGAGGAATGAGGGATGATGATCCCAACCCAGAGGATAAGGATTCGTCTCAAGGCATATGATCACAAGCAGCTTGATCAGTCTGTGGGCGAAATCGTAGATACGGTAAAACGGACCGGAGCCCGTCTTGGCGGGCCAATCCCGTTACCTACTTCGATTAGACGCTATACTGTTTTGCGTTCTCCTCATGTAGACAAAAAATCAAGGGAGCAGTTTGAGATCCGTACCCACAGGAGACTTGTAGATATCCTGGAGCCCACGCAACAGACAATAGATGCCTTGATGAAGTTAGAGTTGTCTGCTGGGGTGGATGTTGAAATTAAGCTATAGGAATAAAGACGGGAACAGCAATGTCGAATTTAACAGGCATGATGGGCCGCAAGGTGGGAATGACTCAGGTCTTTTCCGAGGACGGTCAGGTCGTCCCGGTTACAGTGCTGGAGGTTGGTCCGTGCACTGTGCTTCAAAAGAAGACAGTGAAGAGAGAGGGCTATAATGCTCTGCAATTCGGGTTTTCTCCAAAACCTTTAAGCAGGCTGAATCTTCCGGAACAGGGCCAGGTGAAGAAAGCAGGGCTGTCTCATGGCTTTCGCTATATCAGGGAGATATCAGTAGAGGATCCCGATGCCTTTGACGTGGGCCAGGTCCTCACATTGAAGGATCTGGAGATGACCCAGCTAGTAGATATAACAGGAGTGAGCAAGGGTCGCGGTTTTTCCGGAACGGTAAAACGTTACGGGTTTTCTAAAGGTCCTATGGGCCATGGATCCAAACATCACAGAGCCGTAGGCTCTGTGGGACAAAGTGCTACTCCATCCAGGGTCATCAAGGGCAAAAAGATGCCAGGCCGCATGGGAGGCAATCGTGTTACGGTGAAAAATTCGATGGTTGCTGACGTACGACCTGATGAAAACCTGTTGCTGGTTAAGGGAGGTGTCCCTGGTGCTATCAATCAATTTGTATATGTGCGATTAAAATAGAGGAGACCGGGCAATCCATGACAACCCTGGCAGTTTATAACGCACAGAAAGAAAAAGTCGGTGAGGTTACGGTGAGCGACACTGTTTTTGGCGTGACACCTAAGGAAGGCATACTTCACGAAGTGGTCAAGTGGCAGTTGGCCGGAAAACGGGCCGGCACTGCTTGCGTCAAGACGCGGGGTGAAGTCAGTGGAAGTGGCAAGAAACCCTACCGTCAGAAAGGGACCGGCCGGGCCCGTGCAGGCAGCAATAAGTCGCCTTTGTGGAAACGAGGTGGCTCGGTATTTGGTCCGAAGCCACGGGACTACAGCTACAGCCTGCCTAAAAAGGTCCGCCGTCTGGCGCTGAGAATGGCGTTGAGCACAAAGATCGAGGGCGATCGTCTCTTGGTCCTAAGGGATTTTGGCCTGGAGCAAATAAAAACCAAGGACATGAAAGGTCTGCTTGACCGTTTTGATATAAAGAAGGCCGTAATAGTGACCGACACTCCGGATCAGACTCTGGAACTATCCTCGCGGAATATTCCCAATGTTAAGATTCTGCCTTTGAAAGGCATTAATGTGTATGATTTATTGAAATACGAATATGTGATAATCAAGGAACCTGCCGTTGGAGTGATCGAGGAGAGACTGAAGCCATGAAGGAACTGTATTCGGTGATAAAGGCTCCGCTGATTACCGAGAAGGCCACTTTACAGAAAGAGATGGCAAATCAGTTAGTCTTCAAGGTGGATCAAAAGGCAAATAAAATTGAAATTAAAACTGCTGTGGAAAAGATTTTTAAAGTGAAAGTGCTGTCTGTTCAGACCATCAAGGTCAAAGGGAAGCCCAAAAAAGTTGGTCGGTTTACAGGTAAGCGCTCCGGCATTAAAAAGGCCGTTGTAAGGCTATATCCTGGAGAAAGTATTGAGTTTTTTGAGGGTGTATAATGCCAATTAAAAAATACAAACCAACATCTCCGGCCAGACGCGGCATGACCGTATTGGTAGACCGTGAAATCAGCGATAAGGCCCCGGAGAAATCATTGGTTGAGCCGCTTAAGCGCAGTGGCGGAAGAAATGTCTACGGAAGGATTACTGCCAGACATAGAGGCGGCGGGCACAGACGTAAATACAGGACAATAGATTTTCGGAGACACAAACTCGGTGTGCCGGCAAAAGTGGCTGCTATCGAGTATGATCCCAACAGGTCTTCGCGGATCGCTCTCCTGAATTATCTTGACGGGGAAAAGAGATATATTCTGGCTCCTTTGGGACTCAAGGTCGGCGAGTTCGTTATTTCTGACGACGTAGCGGACGTACACCATGGGAATTGCATGCCCTTAAAGAATATTCCCTTGGGTACCCAGGTCCATAACGTGGAGTTGCGCCCGGGTAAAGGAGGACAGATAGTAAGGAGTGCCGGTGGCTCAGCTCAGGTAATGGCCAAGGAAGGCAAATACGTACAATTACGCCTTCCAAGTGGAGAAGTAAGAATGTTTCTTAATACCTGCAGGGCTACTGTTGGTCAGGTAGGAAATCTCGATCATGAAAATATTAAACTGGGCAAGGCCGGCAGGAGCCGGTGGCTTGGGAGACGTCCGAAGGTGCGTGGAGTAGCCATGAATCCCGTTGACCATCCCATGGGTGGTGGTGAGGGGAAGTCTTCCGGCGGCAGACATCCTTGCAGTCCATGGGGAATGCCGGCAAAGGGATATCGCACAAGAAAAAAGAACAAGCCAAGCGATGCCTTCATAGTACGAAACAGGCATAAAAAGAAGTAGTCTTTGGAGAATTCAGGAATTGAAGGTATTTTATTGATTCTAATTCCTCAATCCCTCAATTGTTCTTTAATTTATAGGAAATAGGAGAAAACAGGTGCCAAGGTCGATAAAGAAAGGTCCTTTTGTTGATGATCACCTGATGAAAAAAGTGCTTAAGGCCATTGAGACTCAAGACAGGCGTGTCATCAAAACCTGGTCTAGACGATCCATGGTTGTGCCTGACATGGTGGGGCTCACCTTTGCAGTGCACAATGGCAGAAAATTTATCCCTGTATTTATTACTGAAAATATGGTTGGGCACAAGCTTGGTGAATTTTCGCCAACCCGTACCTATTACGGCCACGCTGTTGATAAAAAATCCAGAATCCGGAAAACGTAAGAGAGGGCATGGCACTAATGGAAGCCAGGGCAGTTGCCAAATATTTAAGAATTTCTCCGCAAAAGACTCGACTAGTTGCTGATGTGGTTCGCGGCAAGTCTGTGGGAGAGGCGTTGCAGATCCTCAGCTACATGCCCAAAAAAGGCGCAAGGATGATTAAAAAGGTGCTTGAATCAGCTTTGGCCAATGCGGATCAAAATCCAAATATCGATGTGGATATTCTGTACATTAAAAAAATCATGGTGGATCAAGGCCCTCAACTGAAGAGATTTCATCCCAGAGCAATGGGCAGGGCCTACAGAATACAACATCGTTTTTCCCACATAACGATAGTATTGGATGAAGGATAAATTAATATGAATGGAAAAATTAGGAGGATACCTTGGGTCAGAAAGTAAACCCGATCGGCCTCAGGCTACAAATAACGCGTACATGGGACTCGCGTTGGTTTTCCGAGAAGGAGTATTCCGCCCTGATCCTTGAGGACTATAAGATCAGAAAGTTCATTAAGAGTCGGGTCAGCCATGCAGGAATATCCAAAATTGAGATAGAAAGGGCTGCACAGAGATTACGCATCCGCATATTCACCGCGCGTCCGGGAATAATTATTGGTAAAAAAGGTGTGGAAATCGAGAGCCTGAAGCGGTCTTTGGAAAAGATGGTCAGACGGCGGGTAATGATTGACATCACAGAGGTCCGAAGACCGGAAATAGATGCACAACTGGTAGCTGAAAATGTTGCGGGGCAGCTTGTGCGACGCATTTCCTTCCGGAGAGCCATGAAGAGGGCTATCAGTATGGCACGCAAGTTTGGTGCGCAGGGTATAAGGATTGCTAGTGCCGGCCGTTTGGGTGGCGCTGAAATGTGCCGCACTGAGTGGTATCTGGATGGCAGGGTCCCGCTACACACCCTTCGGGCCGATATTGATTACGGCGTGGCCGAGGCAATGACCACATATGGGGTAATTGGTATCAAGGTATGGGTGTTCAAGGGAGAAGTCCTGCCTGACAAAGAGTCTGAAGTCGCGGCAATGGAAATATAGTTGATGGTATTAGCGTGTCCCTGTTGGAGGGGAACAAATGCTTAGCCCAAAGAAAGTTAAATATCGCAAGCAACAAAAAGGTCGCGTAAGAGGCATGGCACAACGTGGGAATAGCCTGTCCTTTGGCGATTACGGCCTTAAGGCTATTGGCCGTGGCAGGATCACAGCCCAGCAGATAGAGGCCGCCCGGATAGCTATTACAAGGCGCGTTAAGCGTCGTGGAAAAATATGGATACGAATATTTCCGGACAAGCCTATCTCTAGTAAGCCTGCCGAGACCAGAATGGGTAAGGGTAAAGGCGCAGTGGATTCATGGGTAGCGCTGATAAAGCCGGGCAGGATGCTTTATGAGATGGAGGGTGTAGATGAGGTTTCCGCCAGGGCGGCTCTGAGGCTGGCACAATATAAACTGCCCGTTCCTACTAAGATTGTCGCTAGGAGTGAAATGCCATGAGCGTAGCTGATAAACTTAGGGAACTGGGCATAGAAGAAATTCAACAGAAAGAAAAGGATCTTCGACAGGAGCTTTTTAATCTTCGGTTTCAGCAAGCCACTCATCAATTGGAAAACATAATGAGGATTCGTACTGTGAGACGTTCAATAGCAAGAGCTAAAACAGTACTGGCAGAGAAAGTTGTTGAGTCTGAGGTCTAACAATGGAGCAGGGCATGAATGCCGACAAGAAAACTCGCAGAACACTTATTGGCACTGTTGCCAGTGACAAGATGGAAAAAACAGTAGTTGTTAAGGTTGTTCGGCGCGTGCAGCATCCAATATATGGGAAGTATGTACAGCGGCAAAAGAAGTATATGGCTCATGATGTAGAAAATAGCTGCAGAATAGGCGACAAAATTCTAATAGAAGAGTATCGTCCTCTGAGTCGACGCAAACGGTGGGTAGTTAAAGGGATTCTTGAAAAGGCTCTATAGAACAGAAAAAGAAAGGGAAGGATCATATCATGATCCAGCAAGAAACATTATTAAATGTCGCGGATAATTCCGGTGCAAAACGGGTGTGTTGTATTCGGGTTTTGGGCGGAACTCGTAGGCGTGTTGCAAGTATAGGGGATACGGTGGTCGTTTCGGTGAAGGAGGCCATACCAAATTCCAAAGTGAAAAAAGGTAATGTGGTTAAAGCCGTTATAGTACGGACCAAGAAGGAGATATCCCGGGTTGATGGTTCTTGGATACGGTTCGACGAGAACGCAGCGGTTTTGATAAACCAATCTGGAGAACCGGTAGGTACTCGAATTTTCGGACCAGTGGCTAGGGAATTAAGGGCAAAGCGTTACATGAAGATAATATCGCTTGCACCCGAGGTGCTTTAGTCCAAGGAGACCGAATCAATGAAGACCGTAAAGACATATCTGAGAAAAAATGACCGGGTAATGGTTAAGGCTGGCCGGGACAAGGGTAAGGTCGGCAAGATACTCTCGATTTTGCCTGCAAAGGGAAGAGCACTGGTTGAAGGCGCGCAGATGGTCAAGCGCCATACAAAACCAGGTCCTGGTACAGGAGGCGGCATTTTGGAGAAGGAAGCATCCATCCATTTGTCTAATCTCATGCTAATTTGCCCCAAATGTACTGAGTCAGCGCGAATATCCAGGAAAATTCTGGGAGATGGCAATAAAGTCCGCGTCTGCAAGAAATGCGGAGAGGTCATTCCGACAGAAAAAAAGTAGGCCTTGTGGAGGCATTTAGGCATGGTTCTCTTAGAAGAGAGATATCAGAAAGAATGTGTTCCGAAATTAATGGAACATTTTGGATATAAGAATCCCCACCAGGTGCCCAAAATCGAAAAAGTAGTTTTAAATATGGGGCTTGGTGAGGCAATTGAAAATCCAAAAATATTAGATTCTGCGATTGAGGAATTAACCCTTATATCCGGACAAAAACCGGTAGTCACGAGGGCCAGGAAATCAATTGCAGCCTTTAAGGTGAGAGAAGGAATGCCCATAGGGTGTCGTGTAACCCTTAGAAGGCGACGAATGTATGATTTTCTTACAAAGCTTATTAATATTACCATTCCCCGGATCAGGGACTTCAGGGGTATATCGCCAAAGGCTTTTGATGGAAAAGGTAATTACACTTTGGGCGTTAAGGAACAGATTATCTTTCCGGAGATCGACTATGACAAAATAGACAAGATCAAGGGAATGAATGTGACGATAGTTACGAGTGCAAAAACCGATGATGAATCTCGGTATTTGTTGGACGTTTTAGGTATGCCGTTTCGTGGGTAGAGTTCATTGAGGAGGGACCTTTGGCTAAAAAGGCGTTGATAAATAAGGCACAGAGGAAACCCAAGTTTGGTGTCAGAAAGTATAATAGGTGTCCGGTTTGTGGCCGTCCACGTGCCTTTATCAGAAAATTTGGCTTATGCAGAATATGTTTCAGAAAAATGGCATCTCAGGGGGTAATACCCGGGGTAACCAAAGCCAGCTGGTAGTTGTAAAACTCCATACATTTGGGAGAGCTTGAATATGTCTATGACTGATCCTGTAGCGGATATGCTTACACGCCTCAGAAATGCCAATAAAGCAAGGCATGACAGGGTTGATATTCCTTCCTCTAATTTGAAGGAGGGAATTGCAAAAATACTTAAGAAAGAAGGCTATATAAGCAACTTTCGTATTTTCAAGGACAGGCGGCAGAAAATTCTTCGTTTGTTTCTCAGATACTCTGATGGGCAGCCTATTATCCTCGGATTAAAGCGAATAAGCACTCCTGGATGCCGGGTATATTGTAAAAAAGGCAGAATTCCAAAGACAAGATCTGGGCTTGGCACATCAGTGATTTCTACATCAAGGGGCATCATGACTGATGTCGAGGCCATGCAAAATAACGTAGGCGGAGAAGTTCTCTGCGCCATTTGGTAGTCTGGAGTTTTCTCATGTCTCGAATCGGTAAAAAACCCATAAACGTCCCTTCAGAGGCCAAAGTTACTATAGATGGACGTATTATTACTGTTCAGGGTCCCAAAGGTATCTTGAGCAGGGAAATACATCCCTTGGCAAGTGTTGAAAAAGATGGTGAACACCTGGTAGTCAGGAGAGCTGATGATACAAGACAGGGTCGCTCAATACATGGGTTGTTTCGCACACTTATAAACAACATGGTCATTGGGGTCACAAAAGGATTCACGCGGGAGCTTCTGGTAATAGGAGTCGGTTATAAAATTGAGGAGAAGGAAAATGAGCTGGTTTTTTACGTTGGCCATTCTCATCCAATAGAGTTTCCTCTTCCTGACGGAATCAAGGCTCGGGTAGAGCGGCAAAAGGAAATTCGGGTAATCCTGGAGGGATATGATAAGGAGCTTTTGGGACTTACTGCTTCCAGAATCCGATCTCTTAGGCCACCAGAGCCCTATAAAGGCAAAGGAATCAGGTATGCGGATGAACGGATAATCCGCAAAGCTGGAAAGGCTGCTGCATAGTAGTTATGGATTTCAAAACCATCAGCAATATTACATATGGAAGTAATTATGGCAAAGACCAGCCCTAGGCTGAAGGCGCGTTTAAGGCGTAAACAGCACATACGAAAGCACATATCAGGGACAGCAGAGCGCCCACGGATGGCAGTTTTCCGGAGCAGTAAACACATATACGCTCAAATTATTGATGATGAAAGAGGTGTCACAATTGCGGCTGCTTCTTCCTTGATTCCTGAGATCAAAAGCAAGGCAAGCGATCTTGAAGACAAAAAAGCTGTGGCTAAAGAGGTCGGCCGAATTATTGCCCAAAGGGCTAAGGAAAAGGGTGTAAATACCATAGCATTTGATCGGGGCGGATATCTATATCAAGGCCGAATCAAGGCTCTTGCTGATGCGGCCAGAGAAGTCGGCCTTGATTTCTGAATTATAATAGGTCGCTGCCTATAAGGGGTGTGGAGTTGCAGAAAAAACAAATAGATAACGAACAAGAACTAATAGAAAAAGTAGTCTATATTAACCGGGTGGCTAAGGTAGTCAAGGGTGGAAGACGCTTCAGCTTCAGTGCCCTTTCGGTGGTAGGTGATGGAGCCGGCAAAGTTGGTTTTGCCATGGGAAAGGCCAGAGAAGTTCCTGAGGCCCTCAGAAAAGCCCGAGAGAAGGCCACGAAGTCTATGATTAAGATACCGATGGTAAGCAAAACCATACCTCACGAAGTGATAGGCCATTTTGGCGCGGGCAGGGTTTTGTTAAAACCTGCGTCACCTGGTACCGGAGTCATAGCCGGAGCTGTAGTAAGGGCGATTATGGAGGCAGCGGGAATTCAGGATATATTGACTAAGTGCCTTGGCACCAAAAATCCGCACAATGTAATGCATGCCACATTTAATGGTTTGGAAGACTTAGGTATTTCCGTATCCAGGGCAAAGTGCCGGGGCAGAACCGTAGAATAGGGAATTGAGGAATTGAAGATAATTTTTTTAATTATAATGCTTCAATTCGTAAATCCCTCAATTCGTAAATTTATTTATCAGGAGCCCATATGATTACATTGGATTCATTAAGACCTCATCCCGGATCCAAACGCGGGAAAAAGCGCATTGGAAGAGGGCCGGGGTCTGGACACGGGAAAACGGCCTGCAGGGGTCAGAATGGCCAAAAATCCCGATCCGGCGGTAGTATTCGTCCAGGATTCGAAGGCGGCCAAATGCCGTTGTATCGGAAGCTCCCGAAACGGGGTTTCAAAAACCGTTTCAAAAAGGTCTACGGCGTATTGAACATTGGTGATCTGGCAGAGATCAAGCGTGAAGGAGTTGTGGATCTTGCTGTTTTGAAAGCATTGGGATTAGTACGTAAGCGCCATCATTTCCTGAAAATATTGGGTGACGGAGAGATACAGCAGCCGGTAACGGTTCGTGCCCACGCGGTCAGCGAAATTGCTAAAAATAAAATAGAGACTGCCGGCGGGCGGATAGAGATCATTACGGACCGGGGCCAGGAGGCAAATATTGTTTAAGGGATTAGGGGGGATAGGCCAAGTACCGGAGCTGCGTAAACGCATTGGTTTTACGTTGCTTATGCTGGCTGTATATCGGGTTGGAGTCCAGATCCCTACTCCTGGTATTGATGTCGCGGCCATGGCGTCCTTTTTCGATCGTGCCCAGGGGACGCTATTTGGCATGTTCAATATGTTTTCTGGTGGGGCTCTTGAGAATATGTCCATTTTATCTTTGGGCATAATGCCTTACATCAGTGCCTCCATCATTATTCAGCTCCTTACAGTAGCTGTCCCGCACCTTGAGGCCTTAAAAAAGGAAGGTGAGGCAGGAAGAAAGAAAATCAGCCAGTATACCAGGTATGGCACAGTGGGCCTGAGCATTATTCAGGGGCTTGGAATAGCCATTACTCTTGAGAGTCTGACAGCTCCGGGTGGTGCTCCGGTCGTAGCAGAGCCCGGCTGGCCTTTTCGGCTTTTAAGTGCTCTGACCTTTATGTCAGGGACAGTATTTCTGATGTGGCTCGGAGAGCAGATTACGGAAAGAGGTGTTGGTAATGGTATTTCTCTGATTATCTTCGCCGGCATTGTAGCCAGGATGCCTTCAGCCATGATAGACACGTTCAGTCTGATGCGTACAGGTGATATACACCTGGCTCTAGTTATATTTCTTTTAGCGATGATGGCGGCGGTAATTGGATTTATCTGCTTTATGGAGCGGTCTCACAGGCGTATTCCAGTCCAATATGCCAGGAGAGTAGTGGGGCGAAAGGTATATGGAGGGCAAAGCACCCATCTGCCCCTAAAAGTGAATACTGCAGGAGTAATACCACCGATTTTTGCGTCGTCTATTATGATGTTTCCTGCAACTATAGCCAATTTTATCCAGGTACCCTGGATGCAGAGCATAGCTCAGGGTCTGAGACCCGGTAGTTTGTTTTATGAGACGATTTTTGTAATGGCCATTGTCTTTTTCTGTTATTTTTATACAGCCATGATCTTCAATCCGGTTGATATAGCAGATAACATGAAAAAACATGGGGGTTATGTCCCGGGTCTTAGACCGGGAAGGCGTACTTCTGAATATATTGACAGGGTCCTGACCAGGATTACTCTAATAGGCGCTATTTATGTTTCCGCGATTTGCGTATTGCCAAGCATATTGATTTCAGAGTTAAATGTTCCTTTTTATTTTGGTGGAACTGCGCTTCTGATTGTTGTAGGTGTGGGCATGGATACCATGGCTCAAATTGAGTCCCATCTTATCACCAGGAGCTATGAAGGGTTTATGAAGGGGGCCAGGCTGAAGGGAAGAAAGTAGCCTGATTAGTGTATGAACGGAAAGGCTGTTCATACACAGCTTTGAATTTTGAATTTACAAAAGGAACAAAGGTAAATTAGATGTCCAAAGGTGATGCAATACAGGTTGAGGGGAAGGTGTTTGAAACTTTACCCAATGCCATGTTTCGCGTTGAACTTGAAAATGGTCACAAAGTACTTGCGCATATTTCAGGTAAGATGCGTATGCACTATATAAAAATAATGCCTGGTGATACAGTGACAGTAGAGCTGTCGCCCTATGACCTGTCCAGGGGCCGTGTTGTATATAGGGCCAGATAAATCTTAGTAGAGGAATATGCCATGAAGGTTAAAGCATCCATCAGACGTCGTTGTAAGGACTGCAAAATAATCCGACGCAGAGGCATACTGCGAGTGATTTGCAAAAATCCAAGGCACAAACAGCGACAAGGATAGTTAGGGGGTTGATCTGTGGCAAGAATTGCAGGTGTTGAGTTGCCAAAGAATAAGAGGCTGGAGATTGCGCTCACGTATATTTATGGGATTGGACGTACAACTGGCCAACAAATTCTGGATAAGGCAGAAATAGACAGAAACAAAAAATCCGATGATTTGACGGATCAAGATATCACGTCGCTACGGAAGATTATCGATGCGGATTATAAAGTGGAGGGAGATCTTCGTAGAGATGTGTCATTGAACATCAAGCGATTGATGGATTTTGGCAGTTATCGTGGACTTAGACATCGTAGAGGTCTTCCGGTTAATGGACAGCGCACCAAAACCAATGCTCGTACACGAAAGGGTCCCAGGCGCTCAGTAGTCAAAAAGAAGAGAAGAATTTAGTAACGGAGGGCGGAGTAATATGGCATCACCGAGAAGAGGTGGCCGAAAAGAAAAGAAGAATGTGCCGGAAGGTATTGTGCACATACGATCTACTTTTAACAATACTATAATAAACATAACTGACAAACAGGGGAATACAATTTCCTGGTCAAGTGCAGGGACCCAGGGTTTTAAGGGTTCAAGGAAAGGCACTCCGTTTGCCGCCCAGGTAGCGGCTGAAAACGCTGTAAGAAAAGCAGCAGACCATGGCATGAGAAGTGTTGAAGTACATCTCAAGGGACCAGGTTCAGGAAGAGAGGCAGCAGTGCGTGCCCTCCAAATAGCAGGATTTAAAATTTCAGTTATTCGAGACGTAACATCAATACCTCATAACGGTTGCAGATCTCCAAAGAGACGGAGAGTATAGGACTGCATCAGAGTATTAAGTAGGCTTATTTAGTGTTTCCAATTTACCGGAGGAAGTATTTTGGCTAGATATACAGGACCACGATGTCGCTTGTGTCGCAGAGAGGGTTGCAAACTTTTTCTTAAGGGAGACAGGTGTTATTCAGATAAGTGTGCCTTTGAAAAACGCAGTTATGTGCCGGGAGAACGTGGACAGGGCCGGATAAAAGTTTCTGACTATGGGATTCGGTTGAGAGAGAAACAGCGGGTTCGGCGTATGTATGGATTACTGGAGGCACAATTCAGGAGTTATTTTGATAAGGCTGATCGTCAAAAGGGGGTCACCGGTACTAATCTTCTATTACTCCTGGAAAGACGTCTTGACAGCGTGGTTTATCGCCTTGGCTTTGCTGAGTCCAGATCACAGGCCCGTCAGTTAGTCAGTCACGGACATTTCATCATAAATGGGAAAAAAGTGGACATACCGTCTTTTTTGGTAAAGCAGGGAGACGAAATCAAGGTAACGGAGAAGAGTAAATCTATAGCTCCCCTCAAACAGGCGCTGGGGGCAATTGCCCGCAGGGGTGTGCCTGAGTGGCTGGAACTGGATGATGATAAGCTGCAGGGGACAGTGAAGGCAATGCCTGAACGAGGACACATAACTATGCCCATTCAGGAACAGCTAATAGTTGAGTTTTACTCTAAGTAATAACCTGTGATGCTGCTGACCATAGAGATACTCTATATCAAAAGAATTGAATTATATCCGGAGCTCAAGAGGCTTAGATAGACAACATGACTGCTGAACAGACTCCATACTATCGCAACTGGCGGGAATTAATTCGTCCTAAGAGGCTGGAAGTTAATAGCGCAACACGCACAAGCTTTTATGGCAAATTCAGTTGTGAGCCTCTGGAGAGAGGCTATGGCACCACACTGGGTAACGCCTTGCGACGTGTGCTCTTGTCTTCTCTACAAGGGGCTGCGATTGTTTCGATAAAAATAGAAGGTGTGTTGCACGAACTGGGAACCATACCAGGAGTAATTGAAGATGTAACAGATATTATTCTTAATCTGAAGGGTGTGCGCCTGAAGATTTTTAAGGATGAAGAAAAGATCCTTATATTGGAAAAACAAGGGCCTGGAGAAGTGGGTGCCAAGGATTTAATTGCTCCACATGGTGGAGTTGAGGTGCTGAATCCTGATCATCATATTGCCACATTAACGGAAGATGGTGAACTGCGGATGGAAATGATGGCTAAATGGGGCAAGGGATACGTCTCTGGTGAAAGCAATAAGGACCCTGATCAGCCCATAGGTACTGTAGCTATAGATGCTCTGTTCTCGCCTGTGCAGAAGGTTAATTTTGTTGTTACGAAAGCCCGTGTTGGCCAGATGACCGACTATGATAAGTTGACCATGGAGGTCTTGACCGATGGCACAGTCCTTCCGGAGGACGCCATGGCTTATGCCGCAAAGATTCTGAAGGATCAATTTGCGGTGTTTATTAACTTTGACGAGAAGGAGGGGGCTGAAGAGGAAAAGCTCTCTTCTGATTTTGAAGGCAAGATCGAATATCTGAACCGGAAAATTGATGAACTGGAATTTTCTGTACGCTCGGCCAATTGTCTCAAAAATGCAGATATATACTACATTGGTGAGCTGGTACAAAAAACAGAGCAAGAGATGCTCAAGACAAAAAATTTTGGCCGAAAATCTTTGCAAGAGATTCAGGAAAACCTCAATAGCATGGGATTACATCTGGGGATGAAGCTTCAGGGATGGAGCCAGCCCAAGAAAACAGATGAGGAAGAAAATACTGAAAAAGAAGAAGGTGATGAGTAATGAGGCACCGGAGAAGGACACATAGACTGGGGTGTAAGACAGCTCATCGTAAGGCGATGCTCGGGAATATGGTAACATCATTGTTAAAGCATGGTCGAATTGTCACAACAGTTCCGAGGGCCAAAGAGGTCAGGCGTGTGGCTGACAAAATGGTTACTTTGGCAAAAAGATCGAGTCTCCATGCAAGGCGTCAGGCATTTTCAGTCATTCGTGATCGCAAAGTAGTTTCTAAGCTTTTTGATAAGTGGGGGCAGGAATTTTCCGATCGAAATGGTGGTTATACCAGGATAGTAAGGATAGGCCCACGAAGGGGAGATGCTGCCATGATGTCTATTGTGGAACTGGTCACCGACTCCCTGGAGAAGCCCAGGCCTCAACGTAAGCCTCAAAAGATTGCATCTGCTGAATCCGTGATACCGCAGGCTGCTCCTCCGGAACCGTCTGTTGATAAGCCGGAAAGCATGAAAGAGGAGGATGGCCCTGCTGAGGAAACCCAAATCAGTGAGGAGGCATCTGTCGCTGAGGCGGGAATCGTAGAGGAAAAATCCGCCACCGGGGTTGAGGCCGTAGGAGAAGAGGCAAGCGAGAAGTCCGAAGTCACCGGCAATAAGACTTCTGAGGTAGATGTTGATTCAAAAGAGGGTGAAGTAAAAGAGGGGGGAAGGGACGTAGAGACGGATAAAACTTGATTCGGTCTTTATAAAAGCACAGATTTCACATAGTGTCGTATAATATGCCATAAATGATGTTGATTGCCCTCAGAGCTGCAAGTTCTGAGGGCATTATTTGTTGAGAAAGCCCAACAAAAAAATTAACTTTATTGACAACGTAAAAACAGGGGAATAAGCTTCAAAAACTACCTTGAACTCTTAACCCAATTCTATTGCTAACAGTACCAGGGGTAAAGTATATGGCAAAGATGGCCGGAAAACAAATGGTCGTAGAGGCTCTCAAGCGGGAAGGTGTCGATGTTATCTTTGGCTTCCCCGGCGGGGCTATTATTGATGTCTACGATACCTTGGAAAAAGACGGCACCATAAAGCACGTCTTGGTCCGACATGAGCAAGGAGCGGCCCATGCTGCCGATGGTTACGCCAGGGCTTCCGGAAAGGTGGGAGTGTGCATTGCCACGTCAGGTCCGGGAGCCACCAATACCGTTACAGGTATAGCAACAGCAAATATGGACTCAGTTCCCATGGTTGTATTTACCGGTCAGGTACCCACTGCCCTGATTGGTAATGACGCATTCCAGGAAGTGGATATCGTAGGCATCACACGTCCTTGCACAAAGCACAATTACCTTGTTAAAGACGTAAAGGACCTTCCTCAGGTCCTTAAGGAAGCCTTTTATGTCGCGAGATCAGGCCGGCCAGGTCCTGTCCTTATAGATCTTCCTAAGGATGTTCAGAACGGCAAGGCCGAGTTTAACTATCCACAGGAGATAAAGCTCCGTTCATATAACCCGGTAATCGAGCCTCACGGCAAACAGATTGAGCGGGCCTACAGGTTAATAGAGAAGGCAAAACGGCCTGTTATTTATGCTGGTGGCGGAATAATCATCTCTGATGCGTATAAGGAGCTCAGGGCACTTGCTAAAGCGATGTATATTCCGGTAACCATGACTTTGATGGGGCTTGGCGGATTCCCCGGCACCCACGAGCTGAGCCTGGGTATGCTGGGCATGCATGGTACATACTCTGCTAACATGGCCATGGCAAACAGTGATCTCATCATTGCTATTGGCGCCCGCTTTGACGACAGGGTTACCGGAAAGATCGAGGCATTTGCTCCGCTGGCCAAGATAATTCACCTGGACATAGACCCCACATCTATTCAGAAAAACGTGAAGGTGGATGTGCCAATAGTGGGTGATTGCAAGAGGGTACTGAAGAAGCTGTTGGACGCCGTAAAGGATGCTGGCCGCCCTGCTGAGGCATGGAGGGATCAGCATCAGGCTTGGTTGCAGCAGCTTGATGCATGGAAAAAACGCCATCCCCTCACATATAAAGAGGAGCCCGGCGTTATCAAGCCTCAGAATGTCATTGAAAAGCTGTATGAGATGACAAAAGGACGGGCTATCATTACTACAGAGGTCGGTCAGAACCAGATGTGGACCGCCCAGTTTTACAAATTCGACGAGCCACGGACCCTCCTGACTTCCGGCGGCCTTGGAACCATGGGCTATGGATTTCCTGCAGCTATTGGGGCCCAGATGGCCTTCCCTGACAAGCTGGTGGTGGATGTAGCCGGTGACGGCAGCATACAGATGAATATTCAGGAGATGGCGACCGCCATGGAGCAACGCCTGCCTGTGAAAATAGTCATTCTGAATAACCAGTTTCTCGGCATGGTCAGACAATGGCAGGAGCTATTCTATGATCGTCGGTATGCAGCTACTGAGTTTGAAATGACCCCAGATTTTGTAAAACTGGCTGAGGCTTATGGGGCCAAGGGGTTTAGGGCAACCAAGCCGGAAGAGGTCGATGATGTACTCAGTAAGGGTCTTGAAGCGGAAGGTCTGGCGATTATGGAATTTGCTATAGCCCGCGAAGAAGGGGTATTCCCAATGGTCCCGGCCGGAAAGGCCACAACTGAGATGTTGCTCGTTTGATATTTAGGATAAGGAGCTTGGCCCTATGAAGCATACTCTCTCTGTATCAGTTGAAAATACTCCTGGTGCCCTTTCCCGCATAACCGGGCTTTTTAGCGGGCGGGCGTTTAATATTGAGAGCCTTAATGTGGCTGCAACCTTGGACCCTACCCTGTCACACATCACACTGGTGACAAGAGGCGATGAATTCATAATTGAGCAAATAATCAAACAGCTCAGGCGCCTGGTGGATGTTTTTAAGGTTGTGGATGTGAGTGAAGGCGAGTTTGTTGAGCGCGAGATGTCCTTGATCAAGGTCCGGGCCGAGGAAGAGTCCAGGGCCGAGATATTACGCATTTGCGATATATTCCGTTGCAAGGTTGTTGACGTGAGTCCTAAATCTTACACCTTAGAGGTCACCGGACCGGAGTCAAAACTAAAGGCAGTAATAGAGCTACTCCGTCCAATCGGAATCAAAGAAATTACAAGAACCGGCACCATAGCCATGATGAGAGAGAGAAAGACGGTCTAAGAAGGGTAACTTTTCACTTCCCATCTACCAGGGGGTGTGAACGGTTAATAGAAAGGAGCTACAGAGGATGAGGATTTATTACGAACAAGATGCCCCCATGGACATACTTCAAGGAAAGACTATAGCCATAATCGGCTACGGTAGCCAAGGGCATGCCCATGCCCAGAACTTGAGAGATAGCGGGTTGTCTGTTGTTATAGGCCAGCGTCCAGGGTCAGCAAATTACGATCTTGCAGTCAAACACGGGTTTGAGCCTGTAAGTGCCGGAGAGGCTGCAGCCAAGGGAGATCTTATCATGGTCCTGGTACCTGATCATGTTCAGGGCCAGCTATACGAAAGTGCTATTAAGCCAAATCTGAAGACCGGGAACATGCTCCTTTTTGCTCATGGCTTCAACATTCACTTTGGCCAGATAATGCCTCCAGCTGACGTGGATGTTACCATGGTTGCACCCAAAGGCCCAGGACATCTGGTGCGCAGGGAATACGAAAAGGGCGCCGGTGTGCCCAGCCTGGTGGCCATACATCAGGATCACACGGGAGAAGCCCTTCAGAAGACACTTGCCTACGCAAACGGCATAGGTGCTACCCGCGCGGGGGTTATTGAAACCACATATAAAGAAGAGACCGAGACTGATCTTTTCGGCGAGCAGTGTGTCCTCTGTGGCGGGGTCACCGAGCTCATAAAAGCGGGTTTTGAGACCCTGGTTGAAGCGGGTTATCAGCCGGAAATAGCGTACTTCGAGTGCTGCCACGAGCTCAAGCTCATAGTTGACCTGATTTACGAAGGCGGTCTGTCGCAGATGCGTTACTCAATCAGCGATACGGCGGAATATGGCGATCTTACCAGGGGGAAGCGCATAATAACAGAAGAAACAAGAAAGGAGATGCGCAGGATCCTTGATGAGGTTCAGAGTGGCAGATTTGCCGGGGAGTGGATGCTGGAAAACCAAGTCAAACGTCCTGTATTTAACGCCCTCAGACAGCGGGAAAAGGAACATCCTATAGAGGAGGTCGGCTCCCGCCTGAGGGATATGATGAGCTGGCTCAAGAAGTAGCCTTGGTTTTTTTCTAAGCCCTTAATGCATTCTCATCGCATTCCAGTTTCCAAGGAAGGAGTCCCTTTCATAGGTATTGCCGTCTTGGCCGCTGTGATATTTGCTTTACTCAACTGGTCTGTTCCGGCCGTGGTCTTTTTTGTGATTGCGGTCTTTGTTCTTTTTTTCTTTCGGGACCCGGAGCGTATAATTCCATCAGGTCCGGGCCTGGTGGTATCACCTGCTGACGGTCGGGTCATAGATATAGCTGAAGACAACAGGGGCTCCCTTAACGGAAAAGACGTAAAACGAATCAGTATATTTATGAATATTTTTAATGTGCATGTAAACAGGGCCCCAATTACGGGCGAGGTTCAACAAATTTCGTACCAGCCGGGATCCTTCTGGCCTGCTGACCGCAAAAGGGCCTTGCTTGAAAACGAGCGAAATGCCCTTTTGATCCGCAGCAAGGACGGAATGGAGCTGACCGTTGTACAGGTGGCGGGTATAATAGCCAGGCGAATTGTTTGTTGGGCTGAGGTCGGTGATAGGGTTAAAATCGGTGAACGCTTTGGACTCATTCGTTTTGGATCTCGCCTTGACGTGTATGTCCCGAAGGATGTTTCAGTGTTGGTGAAAAAGGGCGACCGGACAATGGCCGGGCAGACGGTTCTTGCCAAAAATATTCTGCCATAAAAAACACGAATATAATAATTAAGAGACTAATTCCCAATTCCTTATTTCTAACGGGGGTCTCCCATGAAACAAAAGCAAAGCGGTGATTCAGCAGACAAGACTTCAAGACGGAGTATCTATCTCCTTCCAAACCTGCTGACCTCGGCAAGCCTGTTCAGCGGGTTCTATGCCATTATTGCATCAATTAAAGGGAATTATCAGGCCGCTGCCGTAGCCATCTTGATAGCCGGTATTCTGGATGGTCTGGACGGCAGGGTGGCTCGTTGGACCCGTACTACGAGTAGATTTGGTATGGAGTATGATTCCCTTTCCGACCTGGTGGCCTTTGGAGTGGCCCCGGGCATACTGGCCTTTATGTGGGGGCTGCAGGATTACGGCCGGCTCGGATGGCTTGCTGCCTTCCTGTATGTGGCAACCACTGCCCTCAGGCTGGCCAGATTCAATACCCTGATCCAGAGCAGCAATAGCAGCAGCACAAGGGATTACTTCCTTGGTCTGCCATGTCCTTCTGCAGCGGCTGTATTGGCTACATCTGTGCTGCTATGCCAACATTTCGGCATATTTGGGCCGGTACGTCATGTGGCAGTGCTGATCATGGTCTATGGCCTTTCTTTTCTGATGGTCAGCAATGTGCGTTACAATAGTTTCAAGGAAGTCCGCTGGCTTCAGCAGCACCCTTTTTCCGGTATGGTAGCGCTGATTCTGGCCATAATGGTAGTTGCTATGGAGCCCAAGGTGACGCTATTTGTCCTTATAGCTACTTATGTGATATCCGGGCCTGTCTTGATGTCCCTTAGAGCCCTGAGACCAAGGTCGTTGAGGTCTGGTGCGGGTCATCACAGCAAAGATGTTTCCTCTGGTAGAGATGAGGGGACGTAAAGAAAATGAGCAGCAGTGAAAGGATAATAATATTTGATACTACATTAAGGGACGGTGAGCAGTCCCCTGGTGTATCTCTAAACGTTGAGGAAAAACTCCAGATCGGGAGGCAGTTGAAGAAACTGAATGTCGATGTGATCGAGGCCGGATTTCCTGTTGCTTCCCCAGGTGACTTTCAGAGTGTTAAGCGCATTGCGCAGGAACTCAGGGGTTTACAGGTTGCTGCCCTGGCCCGTGCCAATGTGAAAGACATCGATACTGCCTGGGAGGCCATAAAGGAGGGAGAAAATCCTCGAATACATACGTTCATTGCGACCTCTGATATCCACCTCCAGTATAAACTGAGAAAGACCAGGGAGCAGGTACTGGATATGGCCCGGGCTGCGGTAGAGTATGCAGCAAAATTCACCAGCAATGTGGAGTTTTCCGCTGAAGACGCAAGCCGGAGCGATCTGGATTTTCTCTGCAAGGTCTTTGAGGCAGTGATAGATGCCGGTGCCACTACTGTTAATTTCCCGGACACAGTGGGGTATGCCGTACCGCATGACTTTGGCAGGATGATCCGATATGTGGTCGAGCACACTCCCAACATCCATAAAGCGATTTTGAGCGTACACTGTCACAATGATCTGGGTCTGGCCACAGCAAATGTGCTGACAGCTTTGGAGAATGGTGCAAGACAAGTGGAGTGCACTGTGAACGGCATAGGTGAGAGGGCCGGCAATGCCGCTATGGAAGAGGTGGTCATGGCCATCCGTACCAGGCGAGACGTCCTTCCCTATGACACGGCGATATCTTCTCAACATATCATGGCTGCCAGCCGGCTGGTAAGCATGCTTACCGGAATGGTGGTCCAGGCAAACAAGGCCATAGTAGGGGGCAATGCCTTTGCACACGAGGCCGGAATCCACCAGGATGGAGTCTTGAAGGAACGTACTACGTATGAGATTATCGATCCAAAGGACATAGGTCTTAGCAAAGGGATCCTGGTCCTGGGGAAACACTCCGGGAGACATGCCCTTAAGGCAAAGCTTGAGGAAGTAGGCTACAAGCTCAGCGATGAAGAGATCGACAGGGTATTTATAAAGTTCAAGTCCCTTGCAGACAAAAAGAAGGAAGTTTATCCGGAGGATGTTGAGGCCCTTGTGGCAGAGGAGGTGCTCCGGATTCCTGATCGTTATCGTCTTATTTACCTCCATGTTGCCGGTGGAAGCGGCATCAGACCGACTGCAACCGTAACAGTGGAAATAGACGGCAAGGAGGTTGATGGAGTGAGCCTGGGGGCCGGTCCGATAGATGCGGCCTTTAAGGCGGTAGCCAAGCTCGTACAGACTGAAAGCCATTTGCTCCGTTTTGCTGTTAACTCCATTACAGGAGGCACGGATGCCCAGGGAGAAGTCTCTGTGCGTCTTGAAGAAGGCAGCTATGTGGTCACAGGCCATGGGATCGATCCTGATATAATTACTGCTAGTGTCAGGGCATACTTGAACGCCCTGAATCGTCTTGAACACATGAAGGAAAATGCGCCGCAAAAGAAATGTTGAATGCTAAATGTTGAATTGTGAATTGTGGTAGAAAATAGAAAAAATGTTGAATGTTAAATGCTAAATGTTGAATTAAGGAATAATCTTTTTATATATCTAGTGATAGGCGGAAAACCTCTGTTCAATATTCCAATCGTTGTAAGCGTTTACAGGGCACCGCATCTGCTTTGTTGT
>DFBQ01000162.1:21005-22039 GCA_002367355.1 Deltaproteobacteria bacterium UBA3076
TCGGTGGGTTGCGGTAAAACGGGCGTAGTAACCCCGTGAACGGTTACCAATCGTTTTACCGCAATTCAACATTCAACATTCACAATTCAACATTTTCACAGTGTTATGGTATTTAGAGAGTATATTATGAGTCGACCGATGACGATAGCTGAAAAGATCCTGGCTGCTCATGCCGGTCTGGACAGTGTGGAGCCGGGTCAACTGGTAGAAGTTGATGTGGACTTTGCACTGGGCAACGACATAACAGCCCCAATTGCCATAAAGATCTTCAGACAGACAGGTGTAAATGCTGTTTTTGATAAAGAAAGGATCGCCCTGGTGTCAGACCACTTTGTTCCTAACAAGGATATTATGAGTGCTGAGCAGGCCCGGCTTCTCCGGGAGTTTGCCGCTGAACAGGGTATTGTTCATCATTATGATGGTGGAGAGTCCGGAGTAGAACATGTGCTGCTCCCGGAAAAAGGCCTGGTGCTTCCAGGTGATGTGGTTATAGGGGCTGACAGTCACACATGTACGTACGGTGCCATGGGGACCTTTGCTACAGGGGTAGGGAGCACTGATCTGGCTGCTACCATGATCACAGGGAAGACCTGGTTCAAGGTGCCGGAGTCCATAAAATTTGTGTACAAAGGAAAGCTCAGGCCCTGGGTCGGCGGCAAGGATTTGATACTCTATACCATAGGCGATATTGGTGTGGACGGTGCCTTGTATATGGCCATGGAATTCACGGGTCCGGTGATTGATTCCATGTCAATGGCCGGCCGCTTTACCATGTCCAATATGGCCATCGAGGCCGGTGGCAAAGTGGGGCTTATTAATCCCGATGATACGACCTCAGACTATGTGACTGGCCGGGCGGTCAGGGATTTTACTGTATATCGCAGTGATGAGGACGCCCGATACGCCAAGGTTATTGAGTATGACTGCAGCGAGATAGAACCTCAGGTGGCCTGCCCCCATCTGCCTGAAAATACCAAGGGTATTTCAGAAGTGGGAAATGTGCCTCTGGATCAGGTGGTGATCGGTTCCTGTAC
>DFBQ01000032.1 GCA_002367355.1 Deltaproteobacteria bacterium UBA3076
ACCAAATCACTAAATCACCCAATCACCCAATCCTATGATGGTCCCTCCCAAGATAAAAATTCAGCCATGAGGATGTGTTGTAAAGGGCCCAGTCTCGTGGAGGAAGTGGGGGGCCACCCAGTCTTTCCTGTTTACCAAGGCTCTGGAGTCGTTCATATACCTTTACGTAAAAGCACTTCCGCCTCCCAGGCCAGACCTCGCACCAGCCGTCCCTGCTACCTCCGCAAGGGCCGTTCAGAAGGAACTTGGAACACTGGGACTGGGGACATAAAAATCCCATTTCCCCCAAGGCACAGTCTCCACAGCGCCGGCAGTCATAGAGCCACTCTTTTAGCCAGTATTCAAAAAACGTGAAATGCCTTTTTGAAGATAAACCATCAATCCATCCGGCCATCCTGCGAAGGGAACTGAAAAGAGGTTTTCCCGGTTCAAAGGCAAGTTCGTGGAAAAGGCGTCCGAGACTCAGGCCAAGTGAATCCCTTAAAGAAAGACTGATCTCTGACCCGGGGTTTGGTTCATCATGGTTGAGCCAGGTTTCCGGGTCTTCCTTGAAATACCAGAATTTCCACTCCTCCGGAAAAAGAAACTGGCATGTAAAGAGCTTCCATCGCTCGCCTATCTCATTGGCCCGCTCAATGACCCATCTAACATGGGAGTATTTGAGACCAGGGCCGCTGAGATGTACCCCTTCGTAGCCAATACCCTTCAGTATTGACACCAACCGGGCTGCACGCTCCAGCCTGGGATCCGCCTCCTGGTCATCAGACATGGCATCCTGTTCCATACGTTCAAGAAGCCTGTCCGGCAAAATACATCCTGGAATTTCTCCCCTGTACAGGGTTCTGGCCAATCCTGTCGTTGGTATGAATACTGTCCCTAAAAGAGGCACACTGAGGCCTTCCCTGTCCATAAACCGCCTGAGCTCATCGAATTTGCGTACGTCAAAACCCATTTGTGTTATTACAAAACTTGCTCCGGCAGCTACCTTCCGCTTGAGCTTCAAGTATTGGGGGATAAGCTCTGACTCCAGGCGTTTAAAGGGAGATACGACACAGCCGGCATGGAAACTCATGGGGGCCAGATTTACACCCCCAAATGGTGCCTTGGAATCAAGGACAAAACCCTGGTTCATATCGGAAATCATGCCCAAGACCTGGACTGAATCCAGATCGAAGACAGGTTTGGCGTTTCCCATAAATCCGTATCTGGGATAGTCCCCGGTAAGCACCAATAGATTTTTAAGACCGGACCGATCAAGCACGAACAACTGGCTCTCCACGAGATTACGGTTTTTGTCCTTGCAGGAAAAGTGGATGATTGGATCGATCCCAAGGGCCATTATCTCAGAGCCAAGAGCCCTGGGCGTAAGCGCTGGGTGTCCTCCGGCGTTGTCTGTTATAGAGAGGGCGCTGATCAAGCCGCCGGCTGCTGCCTCTCCGGCAAACCGGAGGATTTCGTCAATGGCCTTGCCCTTTGAGGCCCTGGCGGGCACAAGCTCAAATGTAATTACAAAGTTTCGTTTTGCCCCTTTGACATCATATCCGGAATCCCTTTGGGCCAGACGCTCTTCCATGGCCTTTTGGAGCTTTGAGTAAAGAGAACCGGGGGGTGATTGGGTGATTGGGTGATTGAGTGATCGAGTGATTTTTTCTAATCCTCTGTCGTCCATTTTATAGACAATGTTGAATGTTGAATTTTGAATGTTAAATTAAGGTATATGTCTTTTAAATTTTTCTTCCACAATTCAGCATTCAGCATTCAACATTCAACATTTCCTCCCCGTAGCTTGCGTTTATCACCTATTCGTATGGTTACTCGCTGGTTGTCCAGATACTCAAGGAGCGGGATCATGTACTTTCTGGAAAGCCCTCCGGCAAGGTCCCGAAATTCGTTTATGCTTAGCTCGCCGTGCTCTTTGATGAAACGAATGACCATGTCCTTGATTTTATCCAGGGCGCTGTGGTGGTAATAAAGATCGTCCTTCAGACGCATAAGAATCCCTTCCCTGACCATCAAATCAAATATTTTGTCTGCCGCCTTCTCATGCCCTTCCACACGGCCAAGTGCGTCTTCACGAAAAGGAGGCTGAAAACCGGCCTGTTTGAAGATAAGTTCAAGCTTGCTCCTGAGTTCTTTTTCTTCATCCCCAAGAGTCACATGATGTGTGGAAAGCCGGACAAGATCCTTTTCCTGTGCAACCTTTCCTGACTTGACAAGATCAGAAAGGAGCATTTGAAACAGCCTCTGATTTGGTGATTTGGTGATTTGGTGATTTGGTGATTGAAAGGCAGGTCCGGTAACTCCGGCTATGGGAAAGAGGCGGGACCTTAGCTCCTCTTTGGACAGACCTTGGACAAGAGGATTGTCGTTGTGAAAGGTCCGCAGGATGTCCAGCGCCTGCTCCTTTAGAGCTTCGCAAACTTTACCATGGACAAGTCTCTGCCCCTCCCCCTCAGAGCATATAATTTTTCTGGAACTCAGGAGGGGCTCAAGCTCCCGGGCAAGGCGTTTTCCATAGATACTGCTACGCATAGCGAGTTCAGATCTTGAAAGCCCCCTCACGCCCGCACGCTCCAGATGATATCCAATGATGTCGGCCGGTCCGCCTTTGGCCAGGATATCAAGCTCTGTCCAGAGCGCGGGCCGGGTCCGCTTCCGTCTCCTGGGAACAGGATGGAGGATCCTTCCACCACCTATGGTACGGATAGGTGAATAACTCCTGATAACATAGTGATCTCCTGAGAGGACTGCCACCGGTTCCTTCAGCATTATCTGGATATAGGCCTCTGAACCCGGAACAAGCTCATCGCCCTGGAGCAGGACCCTTCCGATAACCTCGGCTGTTCCCACGTGAAAGCGAACAGGACTTCTGTGGCGCAAGGGACGGCCTGCGCCGGCAAGATACAGGAAATTCAAGTCAACGAGATAGCTCGCATGCAGGCTCCCCGGAGTGGCTACGACGTCTCCCCTGCTGACATCCTCCGTGTCAATACCCTGTAGATTGAGGGCCGTGCGCATTCCCGGATGGGCCTCTTGGGCCTCCTTTCCATGGATCTGAATACCCCGGATCCTGGCAGTCATACCCTTGGGATAGATAGATACCTCGTCTCCCAATCTGATCTGCCCTGAAATGGAAGTGCCGGTGACTACCGTGCCAAAGCCTTTTATGGTGAATACCCTGTCCACCGGAAGGCGATATGGCCCGACCGGGGCCTTTGGTACCACTTCTGACACCATTTCATCCAGGATCCTGAGGAGCTCGTCAAGGCCGTCTCCTGTAACTGAGGAGACAGCCAGCACAGGAGCATCTTCCAGAAATGTGCCGGAGACAAAATTACTAACGTCCTCAGTGACCATTTCCAGCCATTCCTTTTCCACAAGGTCCTTCTTGGTCAGAACAACAAGTCCCTTCTTAACTCCCAGGAGACGGCATATCTCCAGGTGCTCTGTGGTCTGGGGCATTATCCCTTCGTCAGCAGCCACCACAAGGACAACGAGGTCCATCCCCATGGCTCCGGCCACCATGTTTTTTACAAAACGTTCATGGCCCGGGACGTCTATTACTCCCACCTGCCGGCCTGAAGGGAGGGAAAGGCTGGCAAAACCCAGTTCAATAGTGATGCCCCGCTCTTTTTCCTCCTTTAGCCTGTCGGTATCTATCCCGGTAAGGGCCTTGACCAGGGCGGTCTTTCCGTGATCAATGTGGCCGGCAGTACCGAGAATGATGGTCTTGGTATCCATGGATCAGCTCACCTTTGCCCCTGATTCTGCCGGAGTGGCCACGGTGGTCAGATGAAGGCCCTTATCGTCTTTGGCCACAAGCAACATTCCCTCGGATCGCACTCCCCTGATCTTTACCGGCTTGAGATTGGCAACCACAACTACCTGCCTGCCGACAAGATCTTCAGGTGAAAAGTGTTCTGCAATACCGGCAACGATAGTTCGTTCTTCCGGACAGCGGACGTTCAGCTTAATAAGCCTGTCTGCCTTGGGCACCCTCTCGGCAGCCGTTATCTTTGCCACCCTGAGGTCTATCTGTTGAAAATCCTCAAAGGAAATCTGTTTTTCAGCATCTTCAGGCACAGTCTTTTTTTTGACCTCCTTCTTGTCCTTTGCCTTACCCGTTTCCAACCTCGGGAACAGGGATGGTATGAGTGAAGTCTTGGTCCCGGGAGTCAGAACTCCCCATCGCCGGGCCGCATCAAGATTCAGGTCCTCCTGTGGGTCAAGACCTATGGCCTCCTGCATTTTCCTGGCGGTTGACGGCATCACAGGGGCTACCAGGATTGAAAAAATTCGAAGAGATTCAAGGAGTGTATAGAGAACATTCCTCAACCGGCCAGCTTTGGCCGGGTCCTTGGCCAAGACCCATGGGGCAGAGGTGTCAATCACTTTGTTGGCCTTATTTATTACTTCCCAGACTGCCTGCATGGCCCTGTGCACTGCAAAGGACTCCATGGTCTTTTCCCAGACAGGTACCAGCCTGAGCGCAGCCTCGCGCAGCTCTTTCTCCACTCCCTCCGGTTCTTGAGGTGCGGGGACCTCTCCCTTGACATATTTCCGGACCATGGCCAGGGTACGACTCACAAGATTTCCCAGGTCATTGGCAAGATCAGCGTTTATCCTCAGCAAGAAGGATTTTTCGCTGAATCCGGCATCCAGGCCAAAGACCATCTCCTGCATCAAACAGTATCTGGTTGCATCTACACCAAAGGACTCAACCAGACCCCTCGGCCGTATTACGTTTCCAAGACTCTTGGACATCTTCTGATCACGGATCTGCCAGTAGCCGTGGACATGAAGACGCCTGTATGGCTTGAGTCCAATGGCCTTAAGCATGGTGGGCCAGTAAATGCCGTGTGGCTTCAGGATATCTTTGGCTATCACGTGTTCGGTCACCGGCCAGAACTTTGAAAAATTGGGGTCATCCGGATATCCCAACCCGGTCAGATAGTTGATCAGGGCATCAAACCAGACATAGGTTACAAATTTATCGTCAAAGGGAAGGGGTATGCCCCACGTGAGACGGCTGACGGGCCTTGAGATGCAGAGATCATCCAGGGGATCCTTTAAAAAAGACAGTACTTCATTCCTGTAACGCTCAGGCGTGATAAACAACGGGTGCTTCATTATATAGTCTATCAGCCAGTCCTGATAACGGCTCATAAGGAAGAAATAATTTTTTTCCTTCAGCCGTACCGGGACAGTACCATGGTCCGGGCACTTTCCGTCCTCAAGTTCCCGTTCCATATAGAAGCGTTCACACCCAAAACAGTAAAGCCCCTCATATTCCCTGAAGACTATGTCCCCTCTGTCATAGACATCCTGCAGTATGCGCTGCACTGTTGCGATATGTTCCGGTTCCGTGGTGCGAATAAATCTGTCAGGCTCTACATCCAGAAGGGGCCAGGACTCCCTGAATAAAGAGCTTATCCTGTCTGCATAGGTCTTTGGGTCTATCCCCTGCTTCTCTGCTGCCTGAACAATTTTGTCCCCATGTTCATCTGTTCCGGTCAGGAAAAAGGTCTCCTCCCCGCGAAGCTTGTGGAACCGGTTCTGCACATCTGTAATCACTGTTGAATATGCATGTCCCAGATGAGGTTCTGCATTCACGTAATAAATGGGTGTTGTTATATAGAATCTGTTTTTCATTGAGTAATTTATTGATAGGTTAGGAATTTCCTTTTTTGGACAGGATGAACACAGATTTTCAAATCTATGAATAATAAGTATCTGTGTATATCTGCGAAAATCTGTGTCCTATTTAATATTTTTTTTGGCCTTGGATTGCGAGCGTCCTCCCTTATTACGCCTATTCTTTCCCTTTGCTTTTAAATTCTTCTCTTTAGTTCTATCCTTGGGTAGGCTGGCATTATCTTTAGATGTAGTTGAATGCTCCGGCCTCTTTTTCTCCGTCCCCGGTTTACTTCCGGATCGCTTCTGTTTTGGTGAATGGGTGATTGTTTTATCTGTTTTTATTTGTTTCTGTTTTCTTTTATCCGTGGCCAAGGATTTGGGCCTTTTCTTTTGTTGCAAACGATGTTGCTCAAGCTCTGAAATTTTAAATTCTATTTGCGTGTTATCAGGAAGAACCACTGTGACTGTCTGGCGCAGGATGTCTCGGCGTATTACTTTACCTTGTCCGGCAGGAGTATCACAAAGTTTTCCAAGAAGGGGCATGCCTTTGGCCAATTCCAGATATGTTCCATACTCATAGGTAAGACAGCATAGCAATCTACCGCAAATTCCGGATATTTTGCTTGGATTCAAGGGGAGATTCTGGGCTTTGGCCATCTTTATGGATACAGGATCAAAATCCTGAAGAAAGCTGGCACAACAGAACTCCCGGCCACAAATTCCTACTCCTCCTATCATTTTGGTCTCATGTCTTATGCCTATCTGACGCATTTCCACTCTTGTCCGCAGGGTCTTTACCAGGTCCTTTACCAATTCCCTGAAATCTACTCTGCCCTCTGCAGAATAGTAAAAAACGATCTTGCTTCCATCGAAAAAGCTCTCCACTCTGACTATCTTCATGGAAAGACCCAGGATACGAACATGCTCTGCGCAGACATCACGGGCGACTTTTTCCCGATCCAGATTCCGATAATAGAGTTCTATTTCATGGGTGCTGGCCAAACGCTCCACCTTGGGAGGAACGGCCTTCGCAGGCATTTTGATCACTACAGGACGTCCGAGTACCCGGCCAACCTCGATTCCGTGTTCTGTGGGCACCACTACCCACTCTGCATCCATTACAGGAACATTACCCGCATTGTAGTGGGACGGAGGCCATTTTGGCCTGAAACGGACCGCGATAAGCACTATGGATGTTTCATCCTTATCCCCATTGCCGTTGTTCGGTCCCTTGAGGTCTGATGTCGGGGCTTCAGGTTCATTATTCTGTTCCTGATCGCTCGCCATTTTTATATTTCCTTCTTTCATAAATTTGCATAATAACAGATTTTTTTAAGAAAATCCCCTAACCCGGATAAAACTGAACAAAAGCAAGCGGTATTAAGCAAAAATTCTATGCGGGTATGTGTGCGGGGCACCGGCAAAAAGCTGGGAGCCATTTGTTGACCGGATTTTGCGTACTGAAAAATGTTCTGTTTTTATTTCAGGCTCTTCTGCTAAAATGCTTTCAAAAGAAGTTGCAACGCAGATGCGAGGACGATCTCTTGTATGGGACTTATTCCCTTTTTCTTTCAAAGAATTTCTTGATTACAAGAAAGTTGATTATAGAAAATTAACTTCGAAAAACCGGCTTATTGTAAAAAAATCCTTTAATGAATACTTCCAAAAGGGGGGATCCCCCGAGGTGCGAAATGTATCTGATAAAATTCGCATAAGGAAGGGAATAAGATAATAGAAGTTGTGCCGGTATGAAAATATATCCTTAAGAGGGAATAACCTTTCAAATTTATGAACAATAATATTATCTGTGTATATCTGCGAAAATCTGTGTCCTATTTAACTTCGTGGTAAAAAAACATGATCAGAAACCCCAAATTTGATCGCTCAAAGCATAGCCGACAGGTGTCGAAAAATTTAACAGTAAATGATCGTGTCGCGCTAACCTCCTGATTCCTTCACGATAAATTTGAAGCCTCTTCTATTATTTCCTATCTTCAACCCGGCGACAATGCCCGGTTTTCAAAAAACTGTAAAGAATTCCGACACCATTTTGGGGCGGATTTTTCTGTGAAAATCTGCTCCGTTTTCTGGGTGGTGAGTATTTATCCATAATTACAGTGGGTTAAGTAATTTTTGAAGTGAGTGAGGGATGCTTTGTTGGTGCTCAAAGGTGTCAGAAAATTTTACAGGGATGGAAAAAGTGATGGAGTGTATTTTGAAAATATCTGGAAGTTCAGTGGGTTAGAGACGTGGCATTATTTTTGCTTTATTTATGAAATAAGGGAGACTTTGGAGATAATTACTTGTAAAAACTTGGAGGGGGAGAAGGGGGAAATTGAAATGAAAAAGTTGGCCTTATTGATGCTTGGCATGGTTCTGGTGTGTGCTGTAGGTTCAAATGCCTACGCCCTCCCGTTCACATTCTCGGGTTCCGATAATGGCGGAACAGGCTCCGCAACAATGGATATTTCTTTATCTGGTACCACCGTTACAGCAGTCCTAAATAATACTTCCCCGACAACTATTGACGGCGGATCCGACGTCAATGCACCAGGCATCACGGCATTTGGTTTTGACCTTGATCCAGACAACAATATGAATTTGCTTTCTTGGGAGCTAACGGCTTACGACGTCAATGGTCCCAATTCGGGCAGCTCAGTAACTATCGGTGGAAGTGGGATTAAAGGAGGGTATTGGGAACTAACCATAGATGGTAATACCGACGGTATTAAAATAGATTACGTACCCAATACAGAAAAAGGTGTTAAGGGGGCACTTTACAACCCGGACATAGTATCAGGCGAAGGTGCCTTGCCGAACTTTTACACTCAAGCAATTCTAACGATGATTTTCGACGTTGCTCCAAGCTTAAACATTGCTGATATGTATAGCCCTTTTGTGAAAATGCAAAATGTCGGAATAGATGGCGAGGGAAGTCTCAAGTTGCCGGGGACACCAGTCCCTGAACCCGCCACCATCCTGCTCATAGGCACCGGTCTCCTTGGCATGATCGCCTTTGGCCGCAAGCCGGTTGTGAATAAAAAGGCTTAACAGCATAATCACGACATAACAATATATCCCGCAAAATCCCCCCGGTTGATTTCCCTTGGTTATTCCGGGGGATTTTTTTGCCTTTTGCAGCAGGCACAGTCCCTGCGCAAAATCCGGCAGCAGGGATTCCCCTATATTGCCATCGCACAAAATCTCCTTTTCGTTCAGGCACTATGGACTTATCCCATGCCTTTTAAGGAGGACATGCAGGGTGGGCCGGCTGGTCTCGAGCAGTCTGGCTGCCTGGCTGATGTTGTTGCCGGTCAGTGCCAAGGCCCTGCGGATAGTATTGATCTCCGCTGCTTCACGAGCCTCTTTCAGGGTGGGCAGTTTTTGTTCCTCCTGCTCTAAAGTAGCGTCTTCCAGCCCCAGGTCGGCGGGGTCAATGACTCGGCCGGTTGTAGTACTCAGGGCACGGCGGATGCGATTTTGGAGTTCCCTGACATTGCCGGGCCATGTATGTGCCATCAGAGCGGCGATAGCTGCCAGCGAAAGTGTTAACTGCCCCCGCTGCAGTTTTTGAGTCTCTTCCTGAATAAAGTGATGGGCCAGGAGCAGGATATCTTCACCTCTTTTCTTCAAACCTGGGATCCATAAAGGAACGACGTTCAGGCGATAGAATAGGTCTTCGCGGAAGCTTCCCCGTTTAACTGCATCCTCCAAATTGACGTTGGTGGCTGCAATGATGCGGACATCCAATGTGATTGTCTTTGTTCCCCCCAACCGTTCGACAGTATTCTCCTGGAGAAATCGTAATATTTTCACCTGGAGGGCCAGGGGCAGCTCACTGATCTCGTCTAAAAAGACCGTCCCCTTGTTAGCATGCTCAAATCTGCCGACCTTACGACCTATGGCCCCGGTAAATGCGCCACTTTCGTGGCCGAAAAGCTCACTTTCGAGCAGATTTTCAGGAATCGCCCCGCAGTTAATGATCACCAGGGGCTTTTGGGCCCTTTGGCTCAGGCTATGGATGGCCCGGGCTGCCATCTCCTTGCCTGTACCGCTGTCTCCGGCTATGAGGACCGGGTAATCGGTTTCACTCACCTGTCTGATGCGCTCAAATAGCTTGCCCATGCCTGGGGAAATACCGAGCATGCCGCAGAAAGAACCGGTTTGACTAGTTTGATTCTGCAGCCTTCGGTTGGCCTCTTCCAGCTCATGGATTTTGAAGGTGCGTGAAAGGATAATATTTAATATTTTTAAATCGATTGGTTTGGCGCAAAAATCAGCCGCCCCCAGGGCAATGGCCTGGACGGCATTTTCCACTTCGGCATTGCCGGTGATGACTATCACCTTTGTATAAGGGGCAAAAGAAGATATCTCTTCCAGGAGCTTAAAACCCTGCCGGGGCGTGTCTGGGTGTGGCGGTAGGCCTAGATCCAGGGTAACTACAGGGAAGGCGCCAGATGCCAGCAGTTGTCTGGCCTCATCAACTTCAGAGGCAATGGTTATTTCATATTCCTTTCCAATGCCCCACTTAAGCTGCTTGGCTACGGAGATCTCGTCTTCAATAACTAAAAGCTTTTTTTTATTCATTGTTAAAACAATTTGTTAAAACAAATTTGGGTAACTTCTCAATAAGTTGGGGTAGATTACATTTTGCGACTATTCACTGGTACCCAGACTTATTGAGAAATTACAAATTTGGGAATTGAGGAATTGAGGGATTTGAATCAATAAATACCTTCAAATCCCTCAATTCCTCAATT
>DFBQ01000243.1:0-9131 GCA_002367355.1 Deltaproteobacteria bacterium UBA3076
CCGTAACCTTGAAGTCTTCCCCTTCACTGTGATTCATTGCTGTTTTCTCCTTAAATTCTGAGGTACTGATCGGACTTACTAAGAAATTAGAACAAGAAGTGATTTTGGGCAAGCCTATATTATAATTATACTGCAAAAAGCCCGAGATGCATCCATTTATAGTAACTTCTCAATAAGTCCGGGTACCAGTCACTGGATTCCCGCCTTCGCGGGAATGACGATTGGGTGTGAGCGCCCGTCATTCCCGCGAAGGCGGGAATCCATTAGATAGTCGCAAAATATGATTTGCCCGGACTTATTGAGAAATTACCGTTGGGCGTTTAAGAAAATTCTTTACAATCTTTAGTACTGTACTGTAATGTACTTCCCTTCCCGGCACCGTTCCCGTATTATACCCGCTGTGAAGATTCTCTCTCACGACGTTTCTCTGGGCGTGTGTCCGTACCGTCCTCAAAGCGATTTCTTATTAGTTCATACAGTGCATCCCGGCTTTTTAAGCAGGGACGCCCGATTGCCGCGATCATTGCGGTCCTTTCTTTTCCACGCGTCCGGCGGGTAGAGATTTGTATAACCCCGGACCAGGAAAAACATGAAAGAACACGTACACGCGCTGCACACACGCACGCGCACCGGCCATTCCGCACTGCAACCGCAGCCCCAGCTTCCGAAAGGCGTCTTTGGCGCTCTGATTCCGAAGATTCAGCGGGCCGTGGCCGCGGAGGGGTATGTCACTCCCACGCCCATCCAGGAGCAGTGCATTCCGCACCTGCTGGAAGGACGAGACCTGCTGGGCAGCGCCCAGACCGGCACCGGCAAGACCGCCGCCTTTGCCCTGCCGCTCCTGCAGCGGCTTTCCGGCAACTACCGCCGGCCCCGGGAAGGAACCCCCAGGGCCCTCATTCTCGCCCCTACCCGCGAACTCGCGGCGCAGATCGGGGAGAGCATTCAGACTTATGGACGCTTTTTACTCCTCAGACATACCGTGATCTTCGGCGGGGTCAACCAATCCCGCCAGGTTAAGGCCCTGAACCGTGGGGTCGATATTCTCGTGGCCACTCCCGGCCGACTGCTTGACCTGATGCAGCAGGGATTCATCCACCTGAATGAGGTGGAGGTCTTCATTCTCGACGAGGTGGACCGGATGCTCGATATGGGCTTCATTCCCGACATCAAGAGGGTGTTGTCTCAAATTCCGGCTGAGCGCCAGACCATGTTCTTCTCGGCCACAATGGCCCCAAAAATGGTGAATCTGGCCCACACCATGGTCCGCAACCCGGTGCGGGTGACCATCACGCCCGACAAACCGGCGGTGGAGCGCATCGCCCAGAAGGTGCTCTTCGTGGGGAAAAGGAACAAGGATGCCCTGCTGGTCTCCCTGTTGAGCGACCCACAGATCAATAAGGCCCTCATTTTCACCCAGATGAAGCACACCGCCAACCGGGTGGTGAAAAAGTTGTGCGCAGCGGGCATTCGCGGCACCGCCATCCACGGCAACAAGAGCCAGGCCATGCGCACCAAGGCGCTGGACGGCTTCAAGCGGGGCCGTTTCCAGGTGCTGGTCGCCACCGATGTGGCGGCGCGAGGATTGGATGTGGACGACATCACCCACGTGATCAACTACGATCTTCCCGTGGAGGCCGAGACCTACGTGCACCGCATCGGGCGCACCGCCCGGGCGGGGGCGAACGGTGACGCCATTTCGTTCTGCTGCGCCGAGGACCGGGCCTATCTGCGGGAAATAGAACGCCTGTTGGGCAAGCCGGTGCCGGCCGAGATGGAGCACGCCTATCATTGCGACGAGGCCTTCCTGTCCAGCCAGCCCGCGGCGAAGAATTTCGGCCGCAGCAGTGGCGGCAGACGCCTCCAGGGCAACATCGCCCGCCCACGCAGCAGAAGACGCAGCAACCGGTGCATGCACTGAAGCGAAGTCCCTGCGAGAGCCGGCACTTCACCACCACCACCACCAGGACTGTCCTCCCAGTTGGCCCAGGGCCGAGCCCGGAGAGAAAAAATTCTACGTGAGAGATGGCAACACCGCCTGGATCTGCCATCCGGGGGTACCCACCGGATGGCCTGCCCTTGATTACTTCGGCCTCTGTGCAACCAAACAAAAAATGTACATTAGATTTTCCTTTCGTGTTTTTGGTTTTTCGTGCTTTCGTGATAATTTCCCCTTTGTTTATATGGATTTAGGGGGTTGCTGTAAATTGCAAAATAGAGATTGCTTGTCTTCTTTGGATGTTTTATTGTCATAATTAGTCGAGGGAGATAAAAAATGGAAAAATTTCCAAAGTCGGGACATTACTGGCTTATTATAATTGCTCTGATTTGTGTTTTTATGGTCATAGGCACCTATCAAGCACATCAAATTGCCTCTGCCAGGGAAAACGGAACTTACGAACAACTTAAGATCTTCGGTTCTGTTCTCGACCTGGTACAGCGCAATTATGTTGAAGAGATTCCGCCCAAGAAACTTATCTATGGTGCAGTACAGGGCATGCTCAAATCTCTTGATCCTCACTCCTCTTTCATGAAGCCTGAGGACTACAAGGAACTTCAGATAGAGACCAAAGGCAGATTCACCGGCATAGGCATAGAGATCAGCCTCAAAGACGGGATACTGACGGTTGTATCCCCCATAGAGGGCACACCAGCATATAAAGCGGGGTTGAAGGCCAATGATAAAATACTCAAGATAGAGGGCAAAACCACTAAAAATATGACCTTGATTGAGTCAGTAAAGCTTCTAAGAGGTGCCAAGGGGACAGACGTCACTATCTCCATATACCGAGAGGGATGGAGACGGCTTAAAGACATAACCCTGACAAGGGACGTAATCCCCATAAAAAGTGTGCGATCCAGGATGTTGGAAGAGGGCTATGGTTATATACGTATTAGTAACTTCCAGGACAAGACTACTTTCGAACTGGAAAAGGCCTTAAAAGAACTGGAAAAGGGCAAAGGTCTCAAGGGCCTGGTTCTTGATCTGCGAAACAATCCTGGTGGGTTACTCGACCAGGCTGTAAAAGTAGCTGACGTATTTCTGAAAAAGGGACTTATTGTTTACACAGATGGCAGGATCGAAGAACAAAAAATGCGTTTTGAGGCCCATCCGGACAAGCATCCTCACAATTACCCCATTGCAGTATTGGTCAATGAAGGAAGCGCCAGTGCCTCGGAGATAGTTGCCGGGGCCTTACAAGATCACAAAAGGGCAATAATTTTAGGGGTTCAGACCTTTGGCAAGGGATCGGTCCAGACCATCATTCCCCTTGAAGACGGATCTGCAGTACGCCTTACCACAGCCAGATACTACACGCCTAACGGCAGATCCATACAGGCAAAGGGCATAGTGCCTGATATAGAAGTACATTACACACCCATGGCAAAACCAAAAGAAAAGGACGAAATCTTTCATTTTCCGACGGAACGTGATTTAGAGGGACACCTGATAAATGAAGATGAGCCAATTGAAGATGAGCTGAATTCTGTAAAAGATAAAAAAGATAAGCCGGAAGCTGTCGACTCCGAAGTTGACAATGGAGAAGAAACACAGCCTCCCCCCATGGATAACCAGTTAGAAGAAGCAGTTAGAATATTAAAGGCGTGGGCCATATTTAAACAAGTAAAATCTGCGAAAGCTGTGAAGTGAACTTCCTGCAAAATCCCATCTTTTTTCCGATGGCTGCGTTGCTCGTCGTCAAAAATGCTCACGTACCCTATAAGTAGGGTCTGAACGAAAAGGCCGTTCAGACCCTAAGTACGCTCTGGGTTTTTTCCTCCTTGTGTATTGCCCCCGAATAATATCCATGAGTTCTGCAAGAGGCTCAAATGGCTAAATCTCGCTCATCGAGGAACAAAACCCGCAAAAAGAATCTCACAAGACGTTCTCCCCGTCTATTGTGGCCTTTAATAGCCTTGGGAATAACCGGAGCAGTTGTGGCCCTTTTATACCTGCTTCCTCTGCCACCGGGCACAGGGCCAAAAGTCCGCCCGCCCTTTGAAGAATTTGATTCCGCACCACCAGTTTCCCGTCCTTCCAAACCATCAAGACCGAAAAGCACAGCCTCTATGCCTTTAGTAGCTATACTTATAGACGACATGGGTTATAATCTTCCAATTAACAATCAGTTTCTGAAGTTAGAGGCCCCTCTTTCCTTTTCCTTTCTCCCAACAGCGCCTCATACGCCCAAGCTGGCCAAAAAGGCCAAGGATCTCGGCAAAGATGTCTTAATACACCTACCTCTGGAGCCTGTTAACAGTGCGATTGACCCTGGTCCCGGCGTCCTGCGTCTGAGTATGGACTTTGATTCCATGTTACAGATACTCAGAAAGGATCTGGATGCTGTGCCTGGTGCAATCGGAGTAAATAATCACATGGGTTCTAAATTCACTAAAAGTAAAAAGGGCATGGAATTGATTCTTACTGAAATAAAGCGCCGCGGTCTTTTTTTTGTTGACAGCAAGACTACCCATGACAGTGTAGCCTATGTAACTGCCAGATCTATGGGGATACCGGCTGCTGAAAGGGCCGTGTTTCTGGACCACGACACTCAAAAGGAATCCATCAGAAGGGAAATCGAGAAAATGGTGAAACTGTCTATGGAGAATGGATGTGTTCTTGCCATAGGGCATCCGACATCTAATACATGGAAGGTTTTGTATGAGGAGCTACCGAGGGTAAGGAAGCGTGTCAGGATTGTTCCGGTTCATAAAATTCTTGTAGCCCAATAGAACGTACCATATAGTTTTCCCATCACAGTTACCTGGAAATAATGAAAATGAAATACGGAGAAAAAGAAATAAAAAAGGCCGGGCTTGAATCATGGCCGAATCCATGCCCTGAACGTAACTATACCATAGAGATAAGTTTCCCGGAATTTACCTGTCTTTGCCCAAGGTCAGGATATCCTGATTTTGCAACCATAAGGATAACCTATGTGCCGGACCGGTTTATAGTGGAACTGAAATCTCTAAAACTCTACCTCAACAGCTATAGAGATCAATACATTTCGCACGAAGAAGCCGCCAACAAAATCTTCTCAGACCTGACGGAGGTCCTTTCACCCCGCACTATCAAGGTTGAAGGTGACTTTCATCCAAGAGGTAATGTCCACACGGTGATCAAGGTTGAAGGAGGCCCCGGATTACCCTCAGAGCTTGTTTCCAGTCAGAAATAGCCTTTGCGGCCTTTAGATCATTTGGGGTTATATTCCCCGTCCGCTTGCGGCGGGGTAGTTGGCATCCTTCATTTGTCGAAACTGGAATAGTCGCAAAAAGTAATCTACCACAACTTATTGAGAAGTTACATTTCCAATTTCAAGTTTCATTGCCAAAATACAAGATCAACAAAATGTAAACTACTTTTGACTTGTCGTGAAGGATGCCGGGTAGTTTATGAAAGGCTTGATGGCTATAGTTGGAATATCTATAGGGAGGTTTTGAATGAAAGATATTAGATCAATCAGCCCCAGCACCCAAATTTGCGCTGTTATTGGTAATCCGATTGCGCACAGTCTTTCACCGGCAATTCACAATGCCGCTTTTATGGAACTGGACCTGGATTTCGTTTATGTGGCTTGCCGGGTCGAGGACGTAAAAAATGCAATGGCAGGCATGCGGGCGTTAAATAACTTCCGAGGCATGAGCGTCACTATTCCGCATAAAATTGAAATAATGAAATATGTAGATGAAATAGCAGAGGTAGATCGTTCAATCGGTTCAATTAATACGGTTATTAATGAACAAGGCAAATTGCTTGGGTTTGGCACGGATGGGCCGGGTGCGTTAAAGGCCATTGTTGATGCCGGAGTAGAAATTGACGGTAAAAACATCTTAATGTTGGGTTCAGGCGGTGCGGCGCGGGCGATTTCCTTTACCCTCGCCCGGAATACCAAGCTGGGGGAACTGTCAATTTTGGATGTTAGTGAAAATATGCTTCAGCAGTTGACGGCTGATTTAAGGGCCGGCACGGATGCTATTATCAAATCTGAGTTGCTGACCGAGAGCTCTCTTGCCGTAGCGATGGAGAATGCTGATGTAATCGTCCACTGTACGCCTGTCGGCATGCATCCAAACAAAGATGCCTCCCTGATTCCTGCCGAGTTTTTCCGGCCTGAGCAGGTTATCTTTGATGTTGTATATACGCCCCTTGAAACCAAACTGCTTACCGAGGCCAAATCTCGCGGTCTTAAAGTAATTTCCGGAGTCGATATGTTTATTAACCAGGCGGTCTTGCAATTTGAACGTTTTACAGGCGTTGATGCACCTATCGAGGTTATGCGCCGGGTAGTAATGGAACATTTGGGATCATGAATATAGTACTGATAGGATATCGCGGAACCGGAAAAAGTGTGGTGGGAGAACTCCTTGCCGCGCGCCTCAGGATGCAGTGTATCGGTATGGATGCGGAAATAGTTAAAAGGGCAGGCATGTCAATTCCGGAAATTGTGGAGAAGTATGGTTGGAAGAAATTTCGCGATATAGAATCTGAAGAGGCCCGAAAATTGGCAGGGCTTGATAATATTGTAATTGATACCGGTGGCGGGGTTATTGAACGTCCTGAAAATATTGAGGCACTAAAAACAAACTCCTGCATATTTTGGCTGAAGGCCTCAGTGGACACGATCGTCTCGCGAATTCAAGGAGACACTGAACGGCCTGCCTTGATCGCTGGAAAAACTTTTACTGAAGAGGTGACAGAAGTCTTAGAGCTAAGGAATCCAAAATACAAAAGCTCCGCTCAATTCGAAATTGATACAGACGATTTAACTCCGGAGCAAGTCGCAGCCAGGGTTATTGAAATCTGGCGGCAGGTTAGCTCATAGAAGAAAAATATCCATTCCCTTCACTGCTCAGAAATAAATTTTAAGGAGAGAGAAATGTATGTCCTGGATCTTCTGAGTGGGCTCAGGGATGTTAGTCCGCTTGCCCATTTGTTAGTCGTAACTATTGGCATGGTAGCTATTGGTCTTGTTATCAGTGTATTACTGTTTATGTTCCTGGCCCGTTGGAGCCGGAGGTCGGATGATATTTTCAGTGAAGCAGTGGTTAAATACCTCAAGCGGCCTTCAAAATTCCTTTTCCCGGTTTTATGTCTCATGCTTTTTGCTCCGGCTTTGAGTATTCCTGATGATCTGGCAGGTGCTTTCAGGCATGTTTTGGCCATTGCTTTTATAGCTACACTTACCTGGATGGCCATAAGAACTGTTGCAGTGATCAGAGAGATAATACTTTCCAGGTTTGATGTAGACCAAAAGGATAACCTGGCTGCCCGTAAGATTTATACTCAATTCCGGGTGATTGAGCGGGTGATCATCGTTATTATCCTTATAATAGGCGTCTCTTCTTTATTTATGACTTTTGAGAAGATACGGCAGTTGGGTGTCAGTATAATGGCTTCTGCCGGTGTTATAGGAATAATTGCAGGCTTTGCAGCCCAAAAAAGTATAGCTACCCTTTTTGCAGGGATCCAGATAGCCATTACACAGCCGATCAGACTGGATGATGTAGTAATCGTAGAGAATGAATGGGGCTGGATCGAGGAAATCACTCTTACATATGTAGTGGTCAGGATCTGGGACCTGCGGCGCCTGGTATTGCCTATCACTTATTTTATTGAGCGCCCCTTCCAGAACTGGACCAGAGTTTCTGCCGACATATTGGGCACAGTGTTTTTATATATGGACTATACTGTTCCTGTCCGAGTTATCAGGGAAGAGCTGCAAAAGATAGTCAAGGGCTCTGACCTATGGGATGGGAAAGTGTGTGGCGTACAGGTGACTGATGCAACTCAACAGACTGTAGAAGTAAGGGCCTTGGTTAGTGCGGCTGATTCGTCAAAGGCCTGGGATCTCCGCTGTCTGGTGCGCGAGAAGCTATTGGAATTCCTCCGGAACAAATACCCGGCCAGTCTGCCAAAGACAAGAGTTGAACTGGAAAAGAGTATATTGGGTAAAGATTCAGCCTTGGGAGTTGTTGCCTGAGCTCGCCGACGGCATCCTGCAAAAAGAGCAGGTTGATGCAAGAGGATGCTGTGTGTGAGCTTGTAGTTTTTCTCCTCCATACCGGGGCTTCCGGTTTTAGTTTCAATCCTTGTTTGAGTGGATGTCTTTCTTCAACCCTTCAGCCTTCAGTCTTCAGCTAAGGCCAGCCAGAATGTCCTTTTTCAACTACCAGATCATTCAACTGGGCACGAACGCTTTCTTTCAGTTTGGAATAAATTGATGTAAGATTACGCTGAAAAAAGTCTATTTTGAGGCGCCATCCTGAAATAGCTATATAAGTTTCGTATGCGTAACTTATATATTACGAATATGTTCATGTTATAGCATTAGATCGACTCCGACTTTTTGCAGGGTAATCATGTAAGGATTTACCGCTCGTACTTTTGTTGAGATCCGGCTCAACGTTTTAGTCTCAATCCCTTCTTAATCAGTTTGGAAGGTGTTTTGGAAGGAATTGGCCCGGTATTTCGGTATATCCCGGCCTTCAGTCTCGTAAGCCATCAAGCGAGGTGAAAAATTTGCAAAAGAGAATGATGTTAAACTGTTAAACTAACTTCCTCCGTCCTTCAAATCACAATAATATATCGAAAACATTCATTTTATGGCGATAATCCCTACAAAATTACACCATTTAAAAAATACATCCATAGTATTAAATCCCGATAGCTTTATCATATCTAAATTATTTGTAAGAGTTAATGGCAATAGAACACCCTTGAGGCGCCTTTTTTTACCTTCAATTTCTTCTTTTGTGAATCCATAATTAAGCTTCATTTTGTTGTGATGTCCAGTATAAATATTATGAATAGTTTGTTGGAAAGTTTTAATTTTTTCAGCAAGTATAAAACAACCTCCTGGTCTAAGCGCATCGTAAATTTTTTTGACTATATTAAATCGTTCATTCGGGTCTATAAATTGAAGAGTATAAACACAGGCGATAAAATCACATTGAGGAAATCTAAAATCTTGCACATCTATATTTAGTAAATTTACACTATTAATTGATTTACATCTTTGGGTTATTAACGCCAATTTGAAAGTGACCACTTTTAGCCGGTTTAGAAGTGACCATAGTTGGCCGGTAAAATTAGCCACTACCTAATTTTGGCATCCTTCATATCAAGC
>DFBQ01000243.1:9272-11379 GCA_002367355.1 Deltaproteobacteria bacterium UBA3076
ACTACAAAATGAAGGATGCCCTAATTTTCCTTTTTTTCTTTCGGTTCAATTTTTCAATTCGCTCTTCTTCCTCTTTTAGTTCTCTATCTGGTTATTATTCTTCTCCTACCACATCAGGGTCTATGGTTTTGCCAGGAGGAAATCCATGGGCCAACCGAATAAGTGCGCACATTGCCGACGTCATTTTCGCCTGAATCCCAGGGTGAAAAATCAACGGGTTGCGTTTGACTTTGACGTTGCCGTGCTTTTTTGCTTTGGTCAGTAGACTATTTTTATAGTAAAGATGTAACTGAAGGATTTGTTTGTGCGGTGTTGCAAGAGCCATGGAGGCGCTCTAAACTGACCCTGGAGCTATTTCAAGGGGGTTAAGGAGGGGGTTCCGGGTATAAGCGATAAGTTGTTTTGTAAAAGTTCATAGGTTACATTGAAAGATGAAGGTCGAACATCGAACGTCGAATGTCGAATGAAAATCGGTGAATACCGAAAATTCGGTGACTGCCACATTAAAGGAAACCCGGGAGTCTCAATCCCTTCTTAATCAGATATCTACTTGGAACTATCCGTTCCTCCTCCCTATGGTAATTCAACAAATTCAACAAGGTCCCACAGGTCCGCGCCCCTTCTTTTGTCTGCAGGAAGCACTTGATTTTTCACTTGCATGTGCTATCGCATGTGTTATAATATCCCATTCGTAATTAAAGGCGATGAACCCCGACCTGCCTGCGCCGTGCATGGCGTGGCAGGCAGGCTGCTTGCAAAGGAAAGAGTGATGGCAATAGACGATCAGAACCTTCCCAAATTAGTGAAGGAAGTCCGAAGGCAGTTGGCTCTGAGTCAGGAAGACCTGGCTCGGGAACTCGGTATCAGCTTTGCCACCGTGAACCGGTGGGAAAACGGCCAGGTAAAACCGTCGAAGCTGGGCAAGGCACAGTTAGACAATTTCTGCACTAAGATGATTAGGCAGGGAAAACTGACATTGTCCGGAGGCGACAAGTGAGCAAGACCAATAACGGAGAGGATTTCAAGGAATGACTACTCCATACCATGCTCGTTTTTTTGCGAACGAATTGACTCGTCAAGGTGGCGAGGGTGTGGAACGTCTCTCCAGGTCTCTCTTCGATGCCTGCGTTGACCTGAATCCCCACCAGATTGAGGCTGCACTCTTCGCGTTGCGGTCACCCATTTCCAAGGGCGTACTGCTAGCTGACGAGGTCGGTCTCGGAAAAACCATCGAAGCGGGGCTGGCCATCTGCCAGAGCTGGGCGGAACGACACAGGTGCGCCCTTGTTATCTGCCCGGCATCACTGAGAAAACAGTGGGCGCTGGAGCTTGAGGAGAAGTTTCACCTGTCCACCTTAGTCCTCGACGCCAAAACCTACCGGGAGCAGATACGGGATGGAAACCCCAATCCCTTCACGAACGACCGCATCGTTATCTGTTCGCTGCATTTTGCCAGCAGCCGGGCGGCTGAGATCAAGCCGATCCAGTGGGACCTCGTGGTCATCGACGAGGCGCACAAGTTGCGGAATGCCTACCGGCAAAGCAACCGAATGGGCCAAAACATCCGCTGGGCCCTGGAGGACCGCCGTAAAGTACTTCTCACCGCAACGCCTCTCCAGAACTCCCTTCTGGAGCTGTACGGCCTTTCGACCATAATTGATGAACATATCTTTGGTGATCTTCCATCCTACCGAACCCAGTACGTCAACGTCGGCGGTAATCTCCAAGAGCTTCGCGGAAGGCTCAAGTCCTTCTGTATGCGTACCCTTCGGAGCCAGGTCCTTGAGTACATCCAATACACGGAACGTAGGCTAATTACTCGTCCGTTCAAACCAACCGACCAAGAGCACAAGCTCTACGAGGCCGTTTCCGATTTCCTGAAACGCGACGACATATATGCACTTCCTTACCAGCAACGCCATCTGACGGCGTTGATCGTTCGGAAGTTGCTGGCATCGTCCTCCCAGGCGGTGGCCGGAACGCTTGATGTCATGCGGGATCGGCTCATCGCCATGCGCGATCAGGTCAAGACCGAGGCAACGTTGGCCGAGCGGATTATCGAAGACGAGGAGATTGAGGACGACCTGCTTGACGAACTTCTGAACGG
>DFBQ01000099.1:0-1802 GCA_002367355.1 Deltaproteobacteria bacterium UBA3076
AATGGAATACGGGACGCCCCCAATATTTATAGTTAGTCCCCTCTCTGGCATCTCAGAAAAATCGTAAAACTACGTGTCCCCTGTCATAGAAAGGTCAACCCCCCAGATTTCTGAAAAGAAACGATCCTTTGGGCACACGAAATCCCTATCTCAACCTAAGAACCTAGCATGTCCCTCTTCAATATATAAATACGTAGAAGAGAAGAGTTCTATAAACAACAGCTTCAACGCTCATCATAACTGACCCATTTGTGCTCATTTAAATTAACCCATTTCATGCACAGCTGTTTCTTTGCACTGATGTAATATGAGGAAGGCTTTTAGTGACAGAGGGGGTGGGGCGCTTGGTGGAACTCGGGGAATTGAGAAAGCCGATGAAGATCAGGGAGGGTACCAGAAAGGCTCAGTCTTCGGAGTTGGTCTTGAACGGGGGTTCAGTAGACTCGCAAGGAGGGTCCATCAATACGGATGGTAATGCAGTGATGTCTGAGGCGATCCAGGAGGGCGTCCAGCAGGAATTTGCGCTGAAAGAGGTCATACCATTCCGGATAGTCTAAATTTGTGGTGATGATTGTGGATTTTCGACCGTATCGTCTATCCATGAGCTTAAAAAAGGCGTTTGCCTGTTCCGGCTTCAAGGTTAAATATCCCAGCTCATCAATAAGTAATAGATCAGGTCCTAATAAAGGGGTCAGCCCTCGAAAATAGAATTTAGTTTGTTTACCTGACTCCTTATCTTACTGTTCTCTTGCAGTCGGTAAGATCGTACTATAATGCAAGGATTCTAACATCTTAGAAGACAATATCAAAGATTAATTTCTATTTTCGAGGGCTGACCCCTCTTCTGCACTCTTCTGCATGCCTCTTCTGCATGGCCTTCTGAATAGCCACTACCTGCCACGACTGTTCTTCAACGTACCGCGTGGTATTGCATGAGCCATTAACCAGGCACTGGGCAGCGCCCATAATCAATCGTAGATTCACTGGACTTGAATTTTTTCGCGAACCCATCCCCGGATTAAATCAGGATAAGAAATTCCTCTGGATTCGGCGATTCGCCTAACCGCTTCGGCCTCATCCGGTAGCAAGCGAATTCTTATTAAGGGTGCGCGCTCGAAAACTTGATCACTAACTTCTTCTAATTCATCTTCGAAGTCAGTAATGTCATGCGTATCCCAAAAGAGAGCCATTTCTTGAATAGAATCGGTTTCGGGAATTTTTGGATTGTTCATCGTCCTCTCCATTGTCTGTACTGCAGTTTTTCCTTGTCAGTCATTGGTCGCGCTGTGACTGGGTATCCTTTGCTATCAGAAAATTGAATCACAACACAGAACAGATACCGTCCAGCATCTGTCTGTCCAAGGATATAATAGACGGGATTCTTCCCTTTTGATTTTGCACGCCGAATAAACGCTTGACCAAAGCAAACTTCTTCCACTTCTTCAGGTGTTATCCTGTGCCGCGCGATATGGTGAATTCTGTCTTCTGGCCAAACGAACTCATGTATCTTCATCAAGAAATCTCATTATAGGCCTACAGGTAGCGTAGCTACCATTTGCCGCTTGCCACAGTCTGTGATTGCTGGCAGAAAATTTCAACTACACAAAACGATTTTTATTGCTGTAAAAACGCCCAGCATAAGGCATTGCGGCTTTTTGGTCTCGTACAATTGAATGTTTTTCGATCTACAGCTATCTCACTACCTGTTTTAGCTCAAACGGAGGCTATCTGCCCAACGAAAACATAGCTGCGATATCACGCATTAGGAACGGGAGATAAAATAAGTTGAACAAAAATTAACA
>DFBQ01000099.1:1872-12037 GCA_002367355.1 Deltaproteobacteria bacterium UBA3076
GTTATTTATTGTACGTTCCTTAGCTTCCTTTTTTTGTTTTGCACTGGAATAACGGCACCGATCTATTATAAACCTTGGGTGTCATAGGCCAAGTACTTTTTTGTGTCAGAAACGGTCAAGTAAACCTGCCACAGTTCCAAACGAAGTAAGCCGGAATCCGCAAAAAACCAGGGAAGGCTTGACAAAATCGCTTCCTAAAAGGTTCATTAGGGTTATCGTTCAAGATCTTCCTTAGGTCATGGACAATTAACATATTAAGGTTATTTCCTTTTTTAATTCGAAATTCAAAATATGGAGAAACAGGTCATGTTGAATACAGAAGATTTGCTTTCAAGAATCACGATAAATCCCCGAATAATGGTCAGTAAGCCGACTATCCGAGGCATGAGAATCACAGTGGAGCAGATTCTCCGGGCACTTTCGGGCGGGGTGTCGGAGCAGGAACTGCTTGAGGAGTTTCCCGAACTTGAAAAAGAGGATTTTCAGGCGGTGTTCGCATATGTGACCGGGCTGGTCGAAGAGGAACAAGTGTTCCCTGTCGGAGTGTCCGCATGAACTCATCCGAACCGAGATTCCTTGTTGATGTCGGCGTGGGCAAAGGAATCGAGCGCTACCTGCGGGAAGAAGGTTATGATACGAAAGCTGTGAGAGACATTGATCCCCGCATGGAAGATGAGGAGATTGTCCTCACCGCCGTCTCGGAAAATCGCATAGTTGTCACGATGGACAAAGATTTCGGAGAGCTAGTGTATCATTGCTCAATGGAACATACAGAAGTTCTGCTGCTGAGATTGGAAGATACGACCGGATCGAAAAAATTGCAAGTTTTCAAATATATTATGGAAAACTATGGTCTCAGATAAGAAACTGCTTCTGTGTGTTTTAGAATGAGATGTTCCGAATCAGAAAGATAAAGTAGAAGGAACCATGTCAAAATGAAGTAAAGGTAAACGATGACTCTGCATGAAATCGTGGCTGACATTCACGCGCTTGAAGAAGACCTGCCGGCCTTTGAACGAAAGTATGGAATCCGTTCAGAATTCTTCTATGCTACGTATGTTAGTGGTGAAGAACCAGAGGATGACTGTTGGGTGTTGGACTTTGGCGAATGGGCCAGCGTGTATCGTATTTCCTGTCTTTGCGAGGGAGATACGATGTATTTTCTCAATAAGTTGGGGTAGATTACATTTTGCGACTATTCACTGGATTCCTGCTTTCGCAGGAATGACGGGCAGTTACATCCAAACGTCATTCCCGCGAAGGCGGGAATCCAGACCTCTTACCCTGAGTTGTTGAGAAGTTACACGAATTGCTTACAGACGTCGTGATGTACGCTTCTTGGTCAGGTTTCTGAACTTCCGACCTGTGTTCATTCCCGGCAGCAACTGAAAAAGTTTTAAAAAAATGATACCGAAAATAAACCCGCCAATGTGTGCCCACCATGCAATACCACCGGCCTGGGCTGAAGAGGCTGCACTCAAGAACTGAAAGAAAATCCAGAACCCGAGAAACACAAATGCAGGGATTTTCATAAAGTGGATAAAGAAAAAAATAGGTATCAGGGTCAGGATCTTAGCTCTGGGATAGAGTATGAAGTAGGCCCCCATCACTCCGGCAATAGCGCCGCTTGCTCCTATGGTTGGTATTTGAGACGTCCAATTGAGAAACAGATGTGAAATCCCTGAAGCCAATCCACACAGCAGGTAGAAGGCGAGATAGCGAAAGTGTCCAAGATGATCTTCTACGTTGTCACCAAAGATATACAGGAACCACATGTTACCCAAAAGGTGGAAAAAACCACCGTGTAAAAACATAAAAGCAAGAAAAGCGATCACTTGCTGGCCAATTGTGAAGTGAGCTGAAATTTGGGGCACGGAATAACGAGCAGGCACAAGCCCATAGGTAAAAATAAATTCGTTAAGATTCCGTCCCTGTGATTGCTCCACAAAAAAGGCCAGGATGTTGAGCGCAATCAAGACATAGTTGATGATTGGATAGGTTTCCGACCGGATGGTATCTCGGATAGGTATCAAGGATTAAGGATTCTCCTCCTGTCCCAATCGAGCTTTCACAAAAGGAAGTTGATATTCATAGATATGGGCCCCCTGGCTTGCGGCCCTTAAAACTCCCACCCCAAAGCCTATTTCCTCGGAGATATATTCCATTAACAATGCCAAACCTCCTAAATTGGTTGGCAAACCAGCCCAAATATCCCAACTGCGCCAAAAGGTTGCAATGTCGAGCCGGCCATCGTGGACTTTCAGATCTATTGCTCTAAGACAGGCTGGGTCTTGGAGATCTAAGTCCTCCGGCCGTCCGACAATTATGGAAGATTGATTTGTATTGGGAGTATCTTTGAGAATCTGTACAGCCTTGGATAATTGAATATTTATCCGTGATGCATAGGTATAGACCTCATTCTTTCCCGGCAGTTTCCCCCCCAGCAAGTAGTCAATAAAATATTCTTTCACATATTCCATGGTGTTCGGGGGGGGCGCGGAGCATCCCGGAGGAATAATTGGAATCATGTCCTGAAGAGGATGCATGATCTCCAAAGACAGCCAGGGGATCTGAAGTCGGTAATTTTCTTTCTCAAAGGACCCCCTTTCGATATCCTGACGGTAGGCCTCAGATTCTAAATTGTACAGGATCTGGTACCAGGCATCTGAAATAGTAGTTGTTTGCAGATACATTATAGCTCCTTTCCTAACCCGGATTTTCCTCTTTCATCCCAGCCAGTGTTTCTGAAAATCCATATAAAAATTACTCACCTTGCAGACAGGACATTTTGAGCATAATCACTTTTTGCAGTATATACAAACGTGAATGAACTACCCCATTTACTCACCCTGCCCGTTCCGCAAACGCAGTGAGCCCAACCAGCCATTACCAGCACTCATATGATCTTGGGACTTTCAGTAAAATGGATATTGTCGAGACTTTCGGCTTGACGTTAGTACTTAATATGGTACCTTAAAAAGACTGGAGGTGTTGACAATGCATATTCAAAAAGACATAAGGCCTGTTACATATCTTAAGTCAAGAGCGGCCGCCCTTTTAAAACAAATAAATGAAACCCGTCGGCCTGTTATAATAACCCAAAATGGTGAACCAAGGGCGGTATTGCAAGATCCTAAGAGTTTTGAAGATATGCGGAATGCCATTGGTATTTTGAAACTTATTTCTCAGGGAGAAGAGGATATCAAGAAAGGTAATGTCAAGACACAGAAAGAAGTATTCAATAATATTGATGAACTATTGAAAACGAAAAGCAAATGAGTCGGGAATACAATATAATATGGGCGGATATAGCTGAAAAAGATTTGAAAAATATTATTGAATATATAGCAGATGACAGTCCAATAAACGCCCTGAAGGTTTTCAAAAAAATCAAAGAAAAGGCTTCAAGTCTATATTCTTTCCCTGACCGTGGCCGATTGGTTCCTGAATTAAAGGACCAAGGCATCCTCCAATACCGTGAGTTAATCCATTCCCCTTGGCGAATTATTTATAGAATTTCAGAAAGTACGGTTTATGTCTTATCCGTATTAGATGCTCGACGCAATATTGAAGATATCTTATTGAAAAGATTGTTAAATCAAAAAACATAAACTACGGATTGCGCATCGAAGGTATAATGCATTTGTTGAGAAAGGTTTCTTTTATTACAGGCTCCACGGCCTCTGCCTTTACCCAGCCCCTATTTTTACTTCTTTTATCCGGCAGGCTGACCAGAGACCATCCATCCTCTGATCTTTCATAATGCACAATGGTACCTGCATGGAGCTTGAAGAGCAATGTATCCCGTATATCAGGACCGGCAAGGATGTTTACTTCCTGTTCGAGGATAACAGCACGGTTATTTGTGTTTAATTGGTACCATTTCAGCCCGAAGGAGGTTCCGGCGATAATCCATAAAATCATGGATATGAGACAAGCGTAGTAGGTCCACTCAAATTTGAAAAATAGCCTTATCAAAAGGGCCGTCCAGAACAGGAGATTCAGGACGGCAAAACCCCATAACAGCTCGCCAAGGCTCAGGTCCTTAAGCCAAAAAAAGGTCATACCGACAAGGTCTTGGGATTCGGAAACGGCATCATGGGTCTTGTCACGGGCATAGCTGAGGTTGAAATTCAGATCCGCATCTCCCGGTATCAGGAGGCGGGCACGTTCATAGTTCAGAATGGCCCGGCCAAGCTGGTCCAAACGAAAGTAGGCATTGCCCAGGTTATAATAGAGATTCCCGTCCTTGTGGCCGGACCGGATCAAACGGCTATATCCATCGATCGCTTCCTGGAAACGGCCCTGCCTGTAAGCCTGATTTGAACTGAAGAACAGTTCCTCTGGTTCGCTGGTCTGAAGAGCTATGATATCAGGCCCAAGAAAACAGACCATGAGAAAAATTGCTATGCTCACACAGATAGATCTTTTCACCGGATTTCCTTTTCAATCTGCCTGACCAGTTGAGAGGCGCCTTCTCCAAGAGCGCATGCCTTCTGTCCCTTACCGGTATACACTGCATCCTCAAGTCCTTTTAGAATGGACTGTATCTTCCTGGCCGTATCAAGGTCGGCTCCCTCTGATTTTAAGATTTCAGCCGCCTCTTCCGAGGTCAGGGAACCAAGAGACAGGTCAAATCGTTCGTTCAAATAAGTCCTGAAGGATAAAGCCAAATCGCTCGAACTGAGTCCATCCTGACGGCATTTCCTGATAAATTTTTTGGCTGCCTTTTTCGCTGTTAACGTGGCAAGAGACCTGTCTGATTTCTTCCCAAGTTTCAGCCCAAGGAAGACTACCGCATAGATAAAAAACGGCCCAATGAAAACAAACCAGAACACCAGTCCTCCGGGCCGGACAATGGACCCTTTCCCCAGGTCTTTTATGGAGGTGTGGATTGGCAGGATGTCATGGCCCAGCTCTTTAACTGCTTTTTTTACATGGCCTTCAATCTTTTGTCCGTTTGAATAATCAGTGGAGGCCTGAATCTGTTTTACCTCGCCCGGCAGGACGGAAAAAGAAAGGCGCGAGGTCTCTATTTCCCGATATCGGTGGGCCTTGGTATCAAAGAAGTTGAGCGTGAGAGGAGAGATCTTGTAGCGCCCTTCCTTTTCAGGCACCAGTGCCCACTTCATGGTCTTTGAGCCGGACAGTCCTTTTGCATCTTCCTTGACCTTCAAAACCGGCTCATCGGCATAGATCTTTATATGGTCAGGTTCAGGCCACTTTAAGTCCGGGATGCGGTTGACATTTCCACTGCCGCTCACGAGGACTGTAAGCGTGGCGGATTCCCCTGCCTTTATCTTATTAGGCTCCAGCTTGGAATTGATCTTAAAATTCCCCACCAGCCCGCTGAAATCAGATGGTTTTCCCTTACCGGGTAAGGGAAGCACATTAAGTTCCAGGGGCTCACTGATCACTGCCATGGTCCGCCCTGTGGAGAAAGAAAAAAAAGGGTCATCAAAAAAGCCCCTGTGTGATCGGCGCATAGGCTGGGCAACTGTCATTTTCATTCTTGAGGGTTCGATGCCGCAGATTCCCTCTTCTGAAGGAATCAGGGCATATCGTACCTCCACAACATCGTAAGATCGGCCATTATAAAAGCTCTGGTATTCAATGGGCTTCCCGAGCTGTCTGAAGGTCAGATGTTCTATCTCCGGCAGGTCCAGGGATATATTGCTGACCCTGGTTTGGTGATATAGCTTCAGGGTATAGATCGACTGCTCTTCCACATATACCTTTATGGATGAGAGCCGGGCAGTCAGAAAAAGAGGCCCTCGATCGGTACCTGAGGATTCAGGTTGTTTGACAACTGTCAATGTGGCCGTGTTGCTCCTGTAAGTCTTTCCATCGACAGTCACCTCGACAGGTCCTATTTCAAAGGTCCCGGTCTTTTTGGGCTGTAAAAAAAATGTATAATCGATCCCTGAATTGACTTGGCCATTAATGACCTCGAATCGGCTTGAGGTCCCACCCTGAGTGACATCAAGGTCCTCCATGCCCTTAAAAACAGGTGGGGAGTCGCTTTCCCTGGCCCCTGCTATGCTGACAACCATGCTTATGGAATCCGCAATGGTGGCTTCCTCTCTATCAAGCCTCATGGATACGGACACATCGGCCCTGGCCGGGCAAAAGATCAGCATGAATTGGAAAAGCGCCAAAAGCACTAAAACAGACCTCTTCATCTTACCAGTCCTTCCCTGATTGTACGCCGTTTCTTTTGTCTTTAGGGACCTGAAAACGCATAAAACCGGAGCGATCCTCCTTGAGATTGTCAAGCAGAGACTCGGCCTTTTTTCTGTCGATTGCAGACATAGCCTGTCCGGTGTTTTTATCCCCTCCTGCATTTCCTTCCTCCGGCATGGCCTGAAGTGGCTTAAGGTCACCCGAAAGGTCTTTTGGTGATTCCTGCTCGGCCTTTTGATCCATATCCTGCCTTGTATTTTTTTCCTGTTTAGATTCCCCCTTCCTGCCGGATTCTGAACGATCTTTTTTGTCTTGTTGATCCTGGCCTTGAGATGCTTTCTGCTCAGTCGTCTTACTCTGTGACTGCCTGTCCGAATCTTTTCCCTCCTTACTGTCTTTGGATTTATTCTCCTTGTCTTGCGGTTGGGAAGCCCCCTTCTGTGACTGTTTCTTTTTCTTTTGGTCCTTAGTCTTATTTTTTTTCTGTTTCTCCTGTTGTATCAGGGCCAGCTCAAGATTATATCCCGCGTCCTTATTTTCGGGATTGTAAGTGATGGCCTGTTTGTAATAGGCTACAGCGGTTGCAAAATCGCCCTGTTTGAACGCAGTGTTGCCAAGGTTATAAGCAGTCCTGAACCGGATATCGTTATCTTTTGTCCGTCTCAGCACACTGGAAAAGGCCGCTGTTGCCCCTTTATAATCGGAACTTTGATAGGCTGCACATGCCCTGTTGTAGCGAAAGCGGATATCCTTCGGATGATCCATATCCAGATGTGTATAGGCCTTTTCAGCCTCGGCAAAACGCCCCTGCCTGTATAGTTCATCAGGGTCCTCCGCAGCCAGGGCCACGGCGGAAAAAATAAGGACGAAAAGGAGCGTGAGAATCTCAATGTACTTGAACAATTGTTTCTCCTGCCGGAATGACCTTTGATAACCGTTCAAAGTTACCTCTTAACCCTGAACCTTTAACTCAACGAACCCAACGAACCCAATAAACTCAACGAACTCTGATACACGACCTTTCAGATATTGATCCTTCCACGAGCAAGAACAGGAAGGCGGCCAGCACAAAAAACATAAAGCGTTCCTCAAATATCCTGATTTTACCACTCTTCAGGGTCTTTGCCTCTGTCCGGGACTTGATTCCCTCAAAGTAAAGTACATCCAGGTCCAGATCGCCGGCTACTGACCTGACATAGGTCCCTCCGGCCATGGAAGCTATTTTTCTCAGGTCATCTTCGTTGAGCCTTGATAAAATGAGTTTGCCATCCTTGTCCTTCTTAAATCCTCCTTTTCCGCCACCGGCAGGGATTGGCCCGCCGGAAATCTCTCCCATGCCGAAAACAAAGATCTTTACCCCTTTTTTTTCTGCCTCTCGGGCCGCTTCAAGACCCCTGCCCTCATTGTCCTCCCCGTCTGTGATAAGGAGAATAACCTTGTCTGTCTCTGCTTTGAAGTCAAAGGACGAAAGGGCAGTTTTAATAGCCGCTCCCAGGTCCGTGCCTGGAACGGGAATCAGGTCCGGTTGCAATGCATTAAGGAACATCTCAAGCGCGGCATAGTCCAGGGTCAGGGGGCACTGGATAAAGGTAGCACCTGAAAAGGCCACAAGGCCCACCCGGTCTCCCTGGACCACCTTCAGGAAGTCCATAATCTCACGTCTGGCACGCTCAAGTCGATTCGGCTTGATGTCTTCCACCAGCATGCTGGGTGAGACATCTACTGCTATCATAATGTCTACACCTTTTTGACTGACCTCCTGGAAATGACTGCCCCACCGGGGTCCTGCCAATGCGAAAACCATCAGGCCAAAGGCACTCAGTAAGAGAAATCCTTTCAGAAATTGTCTCCCTTTTCGGACTTCTCCTGTCAGCCGGGCGAGGAGTTCCGAGTCGGCAAATCGTTCCATGGCCTTCTTCTTTTGCCTATTGTAAACAACAAGAGCTATAGCTACCAGGGGCAGGAACCAGAGGAAATGGAGGATCCATAAATGGGCAAATGTCATGGGATCTTCCTCAAGAACGTGGTCTTTAAAAAGATTTCCAACACAAGCAGAATCAGCGCAGGTACAAGGAGATAGGGATAAAGCTCTCGAAAATGGAAGAATTCCTTGATCTTGACCTCGGTCTTCTCTTCCCTGTCTATCATGCCGTATATCTCAGCCAGTTGTCTGGTGTCCGCGGCCCTGAAATATCTGCCGTTCCCTATTTTTGCGACTTCTTTCAGGGTCTTCTCATCCAGATCGACCCTTTGTTGTATAATGCGTGTACCAAAAGGTGTCTTGACCCTGAAAGGGGCCGGACCCTTTCCTCCCACACTAATGGTATAAATCTTGATACCCAGTGTCTTGACCGCCTCCGCGGCCTGTTCGGGTGTGAGATCGCCCGCATTATGTATTCCATCCGTAAGGAGGATCAGGACCTTGGATTTTGCCTTCAGGTCTTTTAACCTCTTGCCTCCTATGGCAATAGCAGAGCCGATATCGGTCCGGTCTCCAGCCATGCCGACCTCCATCTTGTCTACCAACCCCAGCAGGAGTCCCTTATCCACTGTCAGAGGGGATTGTGTAAAGGCATCCTCTCCGAATACGACCAAGCCTATCCTGTCCGTTTCCCTCTTCTTGATGAACTCGCTGACTACCTTCTTTACAGCCGTAAGCCTGGATACCGGCTCGTCATCCAACTTGAAGTCAAGTGCCTGCATGGAACCGGATGTATCCAGGCAGAGCATAATATCCACGCCGGGGGACCGGATTTCACGGGACACATTGTAGAGCTGGGGCCGCGCGGCAGCCAGGACCAACAGGATCAGACAACCGGCCCTCAAGACCATGGGGACCTTTGCCAGAAAACGGCCTCCTCCTCCGGCAAACCGGGCCATTCGGGAGGTCATGGAATATGTTATGTCGGGCGGCGTGCTCCGCAAGCAAAAGAAGAGCCACCCTGCCACTACCACAAGCAGGACCAAAAGCACCGGATAGGCAAACCTGAACATCATTGGCCCATCCCCCCGGATACATCCGTTTCGTGGCCGGTTTCCTGGACCGGGCTGGTCTCCTGGATATAGGAAAGGGCCGTCTTTACATCCTCCTCTTTTCTTGCAGGCGTAGGCACCCTGTCTGCAAATTTGACCAGGTCTGCCTGTCGCAATAAAGCCAAAAGGCCCCTGTCCTGTTCCCTGTCAATACAGCGGGCAATCTCTTCAGTGGTTAATTCCACGGCTGGAAATCCCCTTAGAGATCCCAGATACCGCCTCAAAATCTCAGAGAAGCGGAAGTAGAAACGCTTGGCCTGTTCCTTTTCAAAGAGTCTTTGGGCATCCAGTTCTTTAATCTCCTTTTTTGCCCGGATGTGCGGAGGGACCTGGGGAATGACCGGGGGCTTTCCTTTATGCCTTCTTTTGTACCACCAGAACAGGACAGACACTATCAGTAAGATACCCAGCAGTCCGGCTACCCAAGGCAGGTACTTTAACCACAGAGGTCTTGTCGGGATAATCCCCTGGATAGGCTTCAGCTCAGCCTCCGCAGGTCTATCTCCCAGGCTGGAAGTTACTTTCAACGAGACCGGATCGGTCGTAAGGACCTGACTCTTGCCCTCTTTGTCCATATAGCTGAGGGCCAGCGCTCCTGTCTTCCATGGACCCAGTTGGTCGACCAGGAGCCTGATTCTTATCAGACCAGGCCCTATTTGACGATCTACAGTAGTCAAGCCTTCAATGCCCTTGATTTTTGGCTCTGCCGGGAGACGTGCCCCTTCCGGAAGACGATACTTAAGGCAGAGTTCCACAATGCCGCCAACCCTGGCCGAATTCCGGTCAATAGAGGCACTCAACGCCGGGCCGGCATCTTTGATGTCATCCTGTGACCACAAAGTGACAGGCTGGACAATGCAGACCAACATTCCAACAATCAAGGGATAGATAATCTTAAAGGTATTTCTCATTTATGTAACCGTTCACGGGGTTACAACGCCCGTTTTAC
>DFBQ01000099.1:12126-31498 GCA_002367355.1 Deltaproteobacteria bacterium UBA3076
TGCGGTGCCCTGTGAACGCTTACTCCTTGTATCGAAAAGGCGCGCTAACGGTTCAACCACAGGTCCGCCTGTAGACAGGTCGACCAGACCAACCCCGGCCTTTTTGAGCAGATCGCACAGGTTGGCATCCTGATCTTTTAGGTAATTACGCCACTTTTCCCTCAGGACCTTGCTTCCTGTATTGATCAATGCCACCTGCCCTGTTTCCGGGTCCCTGATGGTCGCAAAGCCCACATCGGGAAGTTCTTTTTCCGCAGGGTCGGATAGCCGAATTATTGTGAGATCATGTTTTTTTGCAGTCATCCTTAAGGATTTTTCAAAGCCGGTATCCATACAGTCGGATATCAAAAATACGATCGCATGACGCCGTATGACCCGGTTTAAATAGATAAGAACCGTCTCCATATTAGTGGTCAGGTCTTGGGGCTCATATGTAAATATTTCCTTAATGAGCCTCCACACATGGGACGTCCCTTTTTTGGGCGGGATGAACTTTTCCACCTTGGAGCTGAACAGAATGGCACCCACCTTGTCATTAGTCCTGATAGCCAGAAAGGCCAGCATCCCGGCTACAGTAGCTAAGAGTTCTCTTTTGAACTCACTTCTGGTCCCAAACAGAAGGGAGCCGGAGAGGTCTAACAGGAGTATAATAGTGAGCTCCCTCTCCTCGTGAAAGACCTTCACAAAGGGACGGCCAAAGCGGGCGGAGACGTTCCAGTCAATGGTCCGTATATCATCACCGGGCTGGTATTCCCTGACCTCGGCAAACTCAACCCCACGGCCCTTAAAGGCACTTTCATACTGACCTGCAAACATGTCACTGGCCAGGCGCCTGGTCTTGAAATGAAACCTTTGAATCTTTTTTAGGACTTCTTCAGGGATCATCTCAAGGGACCTCTATCCGCTCCAGCAATATCTTTATAAGGTCATCAGTGCTCTTTCCCTCAGCCTCTGCTTCATAGCTCAGGATGATCCGGTGCCGAAGCACATCCGGGGCCATGGATTTGACATCTTGTGGGGTCACGTAACCACGGCCGTTCAGGAATGCATGGGCGGTCGATGCCTGTCCAAGCCATATAGAAGCCCTGGGTGAGGCACCGTAGCTGATCATCGGCCCCAGCTCCAGACCAAAATCTTCAGGGCTTCGAGTGGCCCTGGAGATACGCACGATATAGTCCACGATTTTTTCTTCCATATGGATAGACCGCATCGTCTCCTTGGCCGATTCAATTTGGGACACATCCACCACACCATTGGCGCCTTCAATAACCGCCCTGTTAACGCGCTGCATTATTTCCTTTTCTTCCTCAGCCGAAGGATAACCAACCTTGATCTTCAGCATAAAACGGTCAATCTGGGCCTCAGGAAGGGGATAGGTCCCCTCTTGTTCAATGGGATTCTGGGTGGCAAGGACCAGAAATGGGCTTTCGAGAAAAAAGGTAGTCTCCCCGATGGTTACCTGCTGTTCCTGCATGGCCTCGAGGAGGGCACTCTGTACCTTTGCCGGCGCCCGATTGATCTCGTCTGCCAGTATGATGTTGTGAAAGATAGGGCCTTTCTTTATCTCAAAAGAGGCGCTGTCGGGCCGGTAGACCTGGGTCCCCAGGATGTCGGCAGGCAGCAGGTCCGGTGTAAACTGGATCCTCTGAAACGTTGTCCTGATAGTCGCAGCCAGGGTTTTAACCGCCGTTGTCTTGGCCAGACCCGGAAGGCCCTCCAGGAGCAAGTGGCCATTACACAAAAGCCCGATCAACATCCTCTCCATGAGGTTTCTCTGGCCTACTACGACCTTCTCTATCTCCGCCATTATCTGCCGGAGAACCAAGCTCTCCTTTTCGACCCTTTGAGTAATTTCCTGGATATCCATATGGTTTTTCCTTTTTTGCTTTGAATTCCTTATCTTAGCCTTTTGCAGAATTCGATTTTCAAGGAAGCAATTCCCCCTTTCCCTCCTTTTTTGAAGGCGGAAGCTCCGGATTCTTGACAAACGCTACCACTGCATCCCAATCATTGAGAATTTCCTTGGCCAATGCTCTCAATTTGAAATGTTTTTCTTCAGATCCCAGGTTGCAAGCCCTTTTGAGTCTGGCGAGGATGAGGCTGCATTTTCTGCCACCCCCGCCCTCCTCAGCCATGGCTTTTATGAGCCCCCTGAGCTCTCGTAAAAACCAATCTCCCATCTTTTGAGCCTTTTCATCCACTGCACCGCTAAGGGCAATTGCTTTTCGGATGAGATGGGCCAAGCAGCGCTGCCGTTTTTCATAGCTTCGATATGCTAAATAACCGTCTGTCATCAGCCATCCTATAAAGGCTGAGGTGATCAGCTTTAACAGCTCCTCCTTTTTTCTGGTTCCAATATAAAATACAGCAATTCTCTTCGAAATGGCCACCCACAGCCATTTAAATCAACCCTTTTCATACCAGGGAGTTTCATCAAGGTTAACAATTTTTTGTTCTTGCAGCTCTTCTACCAGTTGTTCAACAACCGGATAGCAGACCACACCAGCCTCACGAATGCATTTGTCAATGGTGCCCACTGACAATTCTGTACTCAACCAATAGCACAGCTAATAGAAAATTCTGAAAAAGCTGTCAAAGCTTTCAAAAAATTACTTAGGTTTCACGATGTTCTTACTATCTTATTTAGCCTGGATTTCTTGGTACAATTTTTATTAGAGAATCCTTGTAGTAGAATAGCCCTTAGTGGGTTTATAGTTGCAGGAATATGTATACCAATGCGACTAGATATTATCCTTCTTAGTATACTTATCGACGATAAAAGAAAAAGAATTATCGAAGTAATGAAGGAAACTCGCTCTGGGGCAACAGGTCGGCCTTTACGGTAAACACGAAGCACATCTCCCTGTTCCACCGCGTCAAAACAGGCTTTTGTATGTTTTCTCAATTCTGCGACATTGATTTCCTGCATTTGTTCGGCTCCTATGGAATTAAGGACCCGTAAAGGAATAACTCCTCGGTTTTGCATCTCATCTTCAGGCCATCTTTGATCGATTTTCAATCACAAAATCCTCAACATAATACTGATATGCCTGCGGTTTTGCTCAATCAAATCGATCAAATCCGACCTAAATCTGAGCGCGAATTCCAATGACTTATTCCTTTAAGGATCCTAAGAAGTTAGATCTGGGTGTACTATAGGTTGTTCGATGCGACAAATGGATTTTCCAGGGGGGAGAGGATTTCCTGTTTGCTTTGTTGAATTTGGGGGAATGGACGCTCTCCAAATGAAAATTCATCCGGATACCGCCGAAGCTCCTTCATGGAATTGTCAGAAAGGCTTCGATCCTGTTCGACTTTCAGGCAGCGTCCGCCGCTAACTGATTGCCACCATAGAATGGGGATGTTGTTTTGAAGTGCTTTTTTGCTGATGTGCGCATTCATCTGATAGGTGAAGATACGCATAACTCCATTGGTGAGTCTGCAAAATCCCATGGCCCTGAGGAAGAGAACAATACCTGTTTTTATTAATGGCGGTCCCAAGGGGAATCGAACCCCTGTTTCCGGCGTGAGAGGCCAGCGTCCTAGACCCCTAGACGATGGGACCGTTATGTAATGATGGAAAGGAAAATAAATGGCCCCGATCATTATGTCAACCCTAAAGATAACCGTTCATGGGATATGAGGGGCAAGGGGCATAAGCGCTAAATTGTTTTGTAAACGTTCACCGGTTACATTTATGCTGTACGGAATTGTTTTAAAAGATGAACGTTGAACGTTGGACGTTCGATGTTCATTAGTCCACCCGGTGCAAAAACAACTTAGCGCTTATACTATGCCCCCCATGGATTCCCTACCTATTATTTCAATGGTCATAGAAGTAGCTCATGAACCCTTTTCAAGACCTGATACCTGCTGCTTCATCCACCACAGGAGTATCAGTCCTGGAAGAGCCACCAAGGTTGTGATGAAAAAGAACTGAGGCCACCCCACCCAGTTGACCAAAAATCCTGATGGTGGCCCAACAAAGACCCTCCCCAAAGAGGCAAGGGCTGATAACAGGGCATACTGGGTTGCTGTAAAACGATGGTTACAGAGTGCCATAAGAAAGGCCACAAAGGCTGCTGTACCCATGCCCCCGGATAGATTTTCAAAACCAACTGCGGCAATCATTGCTATGTAGCTCTTGCCGATCCATGCAAGCACCATGAAGGAAAGATTGGATACTGCCTGCAATATCCCGAAAAACATGAGCGCACCAAAGAGTCCGATTTTTGCCATGAGTCCTCCCCCTAACAGGGCACCCCCAATAGTGGCGACAAGACCAAACCCCTTGTTTATTGTCCCTACGTCAGTAGGGCTAAAACCAACTCCGCGGATAAGAAAGGCAGTAGTCAAGGTACCGGCAAAGGCATCCCCAAGCTTGTAAAGTACAATAAGCGCTAACATGGAAATAGCTGCCGGCCTTGAAAAAAATTCCTTTAAGGGGCCGGAAATAGCTTCCGCCATGCTCCCGGGCGGCGAAAGCAAAAGCCTTGGCTCCGGGCCCGCAACAGTTCCAATAATTCCCAATGACATGATACCTGCCATTAGAATATACGTGTTTTGCCAGCCTATGCGATCTGACAGTATGAGGGCCAAGGCCCCGGATACTAGCATGGCAATTCTGTAGCCGGCAACTGAGAGCCCAACCCCAAGACCCCGCTCCTTCTCCTCGAGCAGATCGGTCCGATAGGCATCAATTACAATATCTTGAGATGCAGAACTAAAGGCCACCATCAGAGCAAGGCAGGCCATAAGGAAAGGAGCGCCCGCAGGAGCCGTGAAGGCCATGGCAAATATCCCTAACACCAGGATTCCCTGAGTGAGTAGTATCCAGCCCCTGCGTCTTCCCAGCCACGGGGGGCAAAAGCGATCCATGACAGGTGACCAGAAAAACTTCAATGCGTACGGAATCCCGACAAGGGAAAAAAGGCCGATAGTGCGGATGTCCACACCACCCACTGTAAGCCATGCCTGCAATGTCCCGCTGGTCAAGGCCAGGGGAAGCCCTGAAGCAAACCCCAAGGGCAACATGACTGCCAGCCGTTTTGAGGCAAGGAACGGGATTAAAGATCTGGGGTGTGGAATACACATATAAAGAGAGACTCCCTCTTCTGTAAAAATTCTGAATTCTTTATGTTACTCTTCCATTTCTTAAAGTACATATTTATTACAAAGACGCAGAGATGCAAAAAAGAGAGAATTCTCTGTACACTGTAGTAAATAAACAAAACTTAAAACATGAAATCCTTCAAACACGAGTTCCCCTTCAAAAGGTCCTGGCAGATCTATAACCTCTTTATTCTAATCTTAAAAACCTGGTCTTCATGGCCAGGTTAGAGTATAAAGGCTTTGCCGTTTGAATGACTCAATGTTATCTCAATGCGGAATTGCTCCCACAGCCTTAGACAAGGAGTAATAAATGTGTAGATTCAGAAAGCTGGCACGAACTATTTGGTATTACCAATACCATATTGTTTGGATTCCAAAATTGCCGAAGAAGCAACCAATTGTATCAGAGCTTTTCAGAGCAACAACACGCTGAAGCACTGGAATCAAACGTATAGATCGATCATTTATTCTTGGTCCTGAGCCCATGATAAGTTTTTTAGAGGAAAGCTTTACTCACGCCCTGATGATTACCGGCTTTGTCTTTATGATGATGCTGGTGATTGAGTATCTGAACGTCCTTTCCAGGGGATTATTTCATCAGGAACTCCACGGCAGCCGTTTAAAACAGTATCTGCTGGCTGGTTTTTTAGGAGCAACTCCCGGCTGTCTCGGAGCCTTCGCGGCAGTTACCCTTTATTCCCACAGGGTGTTCAGTATGGGAGCTGTGGTGGCCGCTATGATTGCCACCAGCGGAGATGAGGCCTTCATCATGTTGTCCATGATTCCCGAGAAGGCCCTATTAATTTTTTTCATCTTGTTTCTGATAGGTATTTTTTCAGGTTTTCTGACCGATACCTTGCTCGGAGATAAGGCGATCAGTCGATCAGGATGTCAACAAGAATTCGAACTACATGAAGAAGATGTGTGTCACTGTTTTCCCTGGGGACGTATAAAAGAGCAATGGACACATTGCTCCGTGGCCCGCGGAGTGCTGTCCGTCACTTTGGTATTGTTTCTTCTCGGAATACTCAGCGGCAAGCTGGGGCCGACTGCCTGGAACTGGATCAGAATCACCCTCTTCATGGTCTCAGGAGTGGCGCTTTTTATCGTATCCACAGTGCCGGATCATTTCTTGGAGGAACATCTGTGGGAACATATAGCAAAAATCCACGTTCCACGAATATTCTTCTGGTCCTTCGGAGCGTTATTCCTTATGCACATTCTTATTGATCAACTTCACCTTGAAGGCTGGATGCAGCAAAACCAGCTTATCATATTGGCAGTTGCGTGCCTGGTTGGGCTCATCCCGGAATCAGGTCCGCACCTGATATTTCTCACCCTGTTTTATCAAAATGCCATACCCTTCAGCATCCTGCTGGCAAGCTCCGTGGTGCAAGATGGTCATGGCATGTTGCCTATGCTTGCTGAATCCCGCCTTGATTTTTTCAAAATCAAGGGCATCAATTTATTTGTCGGGTTATGCGTTGGTCTTACAGGTTATTTGACCGGATGGTAACAAAACGGTACGATCAAAATTATAATAAAAAGAGGAAGCTATGAAAATAATCGTTGCAGGAACCGGTTATGTAGGTCTTGTACATGCTGCAGTGTGTTCAGAATATGGCCACGAAGTGTATGCGTATGACATTGACGCTGACAAGATTAAGGCATTTTCGACCGGTCAGACTGAAGAGATTGAAAAATACGTCAATGAACCAGGATTGACTAATATTATCAAGGAAACACTTGGCAAATACCTATTCTTTACTCCTGATTTGAACTCAATCATAGAAGGTGCTGATGCTATTTTCATGTGTTTGCCGACTCCTCCAAATCTGGATGGCTCCACTAATCTTACTTATTACAATGCCGCGGCTGAAAATATTGCCATGACAGCTGCAAAAAGGAAAGACAAGCGCAGGATTGTTTTTGTGAATAAAAGCACTGTACCTATTGGGACAGCACGACACCTGCAGGAGATCGTGGATACCCATGGTGTGGAAAACTTTGGGGTTGCTTCAAATCCTGAATTCCTGGCAGAGGGAACGGCCGTCGCTCAGGCACGAAGTCCGGACCGGGTTGTAGTAGGTTGCGACTACGAAGAGGACTTTAAAATTCTTCGCAGGGTATACTCCCAATTTGTCAATCACGTTCGAATAAAATACATAGAGACCACACCTGAGTCTGCGGAAGCAATTAAGTACGTTGCCAACACCTTGCTTCTCACCTACATATCCTTCTGGAATGGCGTGGGAGCGAAGATTGGGGAAAAATACCCCAATGTCAAAATAGATGACCTTAGACTCGGAGTTACGGCAGACGACAGAATAAGTACCTGGGGATCATTTGTAAGCAACGGAGCAGGTGGAAGTTGTTTCGGGAAAGATATCGCTTCATTAATTTATCAAATGCGAAAAGTAAACGTGAGCACGAAGATGCTTGAAGCTTCCTATGAAGTTAACGAATTTCAAAAAGTTTACCTCATTGACAGGGCCATAACCGAGGCCGGGTTCCAGTTCAATAACAAGACAATTGCTGTATTGGGTTTGGCATTCAAGAAACACACGAACGACATGCGGGATGCTTCTTCCATCAAAGTTATCGAATCTCTGCTGGGAAAAGGGGTGGCCAAGATAAAAGCTTACGACCCTTTAGCAATTGAGACTGCAGCAGCCGAGTTTTCCATATCTAAAAACATCCTTTTTGAAAAAATTGACTATTTCCATACAGCCAAAGAGGCATTGGAAGGATCTCACGCGCTTTTCGTTTCCTCTGACTGTGAAGAATTCCGGGGACTTTCCCGGACTATCGAGGAGAATGTTGAACCACCTTATCTGGTAATGGACGGGCGGCGTATGATTCCTGATTTCGAAGAAATGGTTTCCAAAGGGTTCAGCTATTTGGCAGTGGGCGCGATGGCTACGAAACCAGAGTAAAATATGATTCCGCTGAAAAAGCCCGAGATGCAAGGCGCGAAATTTTCCAGTAATGAGACGTACTTATCGTCGTATGTCGCAGTGACTGGAAAATTGAAGCAACGCCGCAGATTGGGTTTTTTCAGCGGAATCAGGGATATGAGATTATGAAAGGAATAATCCTGGCTGGGGGTTCAGGAACGCGCCTGTACCCAATTACCCGTGTGGTAAGTAAACAACTTATCCCTGTTTATGATAAGCCTATGATATATTATCCATTATCAGCGCTGATGTTGGCAGGCATACGTGAGATACTGATTATATCCACCCCTGAGGATTTGCCCAGGTTCAAGGCACTTCTTCATGATGGTTCACAATGCGGCCTTTCCATCTCTTATGCAGAACAACCGCGCCCTGAGGGATTGGCTCAGGCCTTTATTATTGGAAAGCCATTCATAGGCAGTCATAAAGTGGCACTTGTCCTTGGGGACAACATATTTTTTGGACATGGGCTTCCGGACATACTCAGGAGATGCAGCAACTTGGAAAAAGGTGGGGTTATCTTCGGGTATTTGGTGCGTGATCCTGAGCGTTACGGGGTTGTTGAATTTGATCAACATGGAAATGTTATTGGGATCGAGGAAAAACCAGAAAAGCCCAAATCTAAATACGCTATACCCGGACTCTATTTTTATGACAACGACGTAGTGGAAATAGCAGAAGGCCTCAAACCCTCAGCCCGCGGCGAGCTTGAAATCACTGACGTCAATTTGGAATACTTGCGGCGTAGCCGGCTTCGAGTTGAACTTCTGGGGCGGGGATTTGCCTGGCTTGATACCGGAACCCATGAGTCACTACTGCAGGCCAATGATTTTGTGCAGGCCATTCAAGAACGACAAGGGCTCAAAATTGCGTGTATCGAAGAGATTGCCTTTCGTCTTGATTATATAGATCGGGGGCAACTCATAAACCTCGCCGAAGATATGTTGAAAAATAATTACGGCAAGTACCTGATGGAGATCCTTCCAGAGGAAAAAGCCAGTGAAATTTACTAAGACAGCCTTTCCTGATGTTTTTCTGATTGAGCCGGATGTATTTAAAGACACCCGTGGTTTTTTCATGGAAACCTACAATCAGAGAAAATATGCAGAAGCAGGAATAGACCGGGTGTTTGTTCAGGACAACTATTCCCACTCCAGACATGGAATCCTTCGAGGGCTTCACTATCAACTCAAAAATGCTCAGGGAAAACTGGTATTTGTAATAACAGGGGAAATATTTGACATTGTTGTGGACATTCGAATTGGCTCACCTATGTTCGGGCAGTGGTTTGGCACCCATCTTTCAGCAGAGAACAGGCGACAGATTTTTGTGCCGGGGGGTTATGCCCATGGGTTCATCGTGCTGAGTGAAAGCGTTGACGTTATGTATAAATGTACTGATTTCTATACCCCTGGGGATGAGTACGGGATTTTTTGGGCAGACCCAACCATCGGTATCGATTGGCCGATAAAAAACCCGGTCCTTTCAGACAAGGATAGCAAAAATCCTAAATTGAGGGAAATCCCAGAGGAATTTCTGCCCGCATTTCATTCATAGTCAACATAAAGGACTTGATTGAGCTTAAAGACGAATTCCGAGACATGCTTTCAGACCCTGATACGCAGGTGAAGCAGGCGGCCATGAAAATCTTCTCGGTTTACATTAAAGGGGTACATTCCCCTTGATTAATGAACTCAAATAACTACCTGGGTGGGTCAAAATTATTGTCCGAGAATGGTCAAAAATAATGGCCATTGACATTATCGGCAAGTTGAGGTCATTTAAGTGTATTTTCTCAACTGCGAAACTTCAGGATTGGTTTATAAATTGAGGAATTGAGAGATTGAGGGTAGGTGAATTCCTGTATGCCGAAACAAAAAATAAACAAAATAGTTTTGGCCTACTCAGGCGGACTTGATACGTCTGTTATTCTTAAGTGGTTACAAGAGATCTATCACTGCCATGTGGTGGCCTATTCCGCAGATATAGGCCAGAAAGAGGACTGGGAAGCCGTGAAGCAGAAGGCCTTGGATACAGGGGCCTCGGAGGTAGTGATAAGGGACCTCAAAGAAGAGTTTGTCCAGGATTTTGTCTTTCCCATGTTCAGGGCAAATGCCATTTATGAAGGTACCTATCTGCTGGGTACGTCCATCGCAAGACCCATCATTGCCAGGGAACAGGTACGTGTTGCCAGGGAAGTCGAGGCTGACGCGGTCAGCCACGGGGCCACTGGCAAGGGAAATGACCAGGTCCGTTTCGAGCTCTCTTTTATGGCCCTTGCCCCTGACCTCAAAATCATAGCTCCCTGGCGTATATGGGACCTCAATTCCAGGCAAAAGCTCGTAGACTTTGCCAAGGCCCATGGCATACCAGTACCGGTTACAAAGGCAAAGCCTTACAGTATGGATGCAAACCTCCTACACATAAGTTATGAGGGTGGAATCCTGGAAGACCCATGGGCAGAGCCACATGAAGACATGTTTATGTGGACAAAAAGCCCTGAAAACGCCCCTGATGAGCCATCTTATGTGGAGATCGATTTTGAGCAGGGAGATCCGGTGGCCCTTGACGGTGAGCGTCTTTCCGCAGCAGAATTCTTGTCAAGGCTAAACATTATAGGTGCTGATAACGGGATCGGACGGGTGGATCTGGTTGAGAACCGTTTTGTCGGGATGAAATCAAGAGGGGTCTATGAGACGCCGGGCGGTTCTATTCTTCGTACAGCCCATATGGCCCTTGAGTCCATAACTCTTGACAGGGAAGTTATGCACTTGCGGGATAGCCTGGTTTCCCGTTATTCAGAGCTTATTTATTACGGTTTCTGGTTTTCGCCCGAACGGGAGCTGATTCAAAGGCTTATAGACGAGTCCCAGGCTAATGTGAACGGAAGGGTTCGACTCAAGATCTATAAAGGAAACTGTCAGGTTGTGGGAAGAAAGGCGGATAAATCTCTATACCGGCCTGAGTTTGCCACATTCGAGGAAGACGATGTTTACAGCCAGGCAGATGCCGAGGGGTTCATCAGGCTTCAGGGCCTGCGTCTTAAGATCAGGTCCATAGTGGAAGGATCTTGAGGAGACAGCATTATGGTAACAGATAATGAGCGGCGCAAATATATTCGGGTCCCATTTAAGACCGCAGCGTGCCTGTGGTCTCTAAAACAGGATGCCAAGGAAATACGCTGCGATCAAACAAGAGATATCAGTCTGAAAGGACTTTACTGTTATAGTGAGATCAAGTTTTCTGCCGGAACTCCCTGTGAACTGGAATTGCATCTTACAGGCACCAGTTCAAAACTCGTGCTTTTTTTTAAGGGGCGTGTAATTCGCGCGGATGAAAAAGGAATGGGATTTCGGTTTGAGGAGATGGATCTCGACTCCTTTTTCTTGTTAAAGAATATCCTTAACTACAACACCGGAGATCCTGAACAGATAGACCGGGAACTCACTGGCTATATACATAGAGACTGATTGAAACAGTTCAGGGTTCAGAGGTTCAAGGAAAAGATGAACATCGAACGTCCAACATCGAATGTTGAATGGGAAAAGATGAAGAAACAGAAATAGCCGTTGAATGTTCGGTATTGGATATTCGTTTTTTATTCGACGTTCGACGTTCGACGTTCGATGTTCGACGTTCATCTTTCAATATAACCTGTGAACGTTTACAAAATAACTTAGCGCTTATGGGGTCAAGGGGGTCAGGGGTTACAGAAAATCTGAGCCGTTGATTCATGAGCAATCAACAATCCAATACGGAAACTAATGAGGACTAAAATGACACAACGCAGAATATACTACAAATCCACTAACATGTCTCCACTGACCCTGTTGGGACTGGGACTGCTTGCCGTGGCTGCCTTTTTTGTGGCCCTGCCGCTGTTTTTGGGCGCTGTAGTAGTCTTTTCCATTGCAGCCGGCTACATGGCATGGCGTGTTCGCAAGGTCATGCGCCAGTTTGAGAAGGAATGTGCAAGGCGTAGTGAGGCCAATAGTAATCTGGATCCAAGCTCTCTTATTATCGACGTGACTCCGGACCAGACCGAGCGGGAAAAAGATCAGTAGTAGGTTTTCAAATTAGGAATGAACCGTTTTGACCCTGTAGCCCGCTCAATCAGTCTGGATCTCACCATTCCGTCTCTTGGCGACAACCGCAGTCACGAGTCACGTGCAAGAGCGGCCATAGAGTCTATCCTGGGCCAGTCGCCTTTGTTTCCTTTAAATATCTGTAAAGTCCTGCCTGACATTCTCCCTTCCTCTATCTACAAGGTGCAAACATTGGTGCTGGATGGGCCTTCCGGCTGGGAAGTCGCCCAGGTCACCGCTGCGGGCGGTTCTCTGCGGCCTTACGGACTGGCTGTGGATCTTGGAAGCACTACTGTGGTCTTTTACCTAGTGGACCTCGGTTCCGGCGGGGTCGTTTCTACTCTATCAAAAACCAACTCGCAAAGGGTCCACGGCGAGGATATTCTGGAAAGGATCCTCTTTGCAGGGCAAGGCAATGGTTTGGAGATACTGCAGTCTGAGGTCGTTGGCCTTTTTAACGCCTCTGTACAGGAAATTGTGGCAGGACAGGGCATGAGCCCGGAGGATATTTGCTTTATTGCATTGGCCGGTAACACCACCATGTGCCACTTCTTTTTAGGTCTTGATCCTGGCCATATCTGCCGGGAACCATATATTCCCGTGGTTAACCGCTTTGATCTGATCCGGCCCGATGAAATAGGAATAAACGTCCATCCTCAGGCTTGGCTCTACTGTTTTCCAAATGTGGGGAGTTATTTTGGCGGTGATCTTCTGGCGGGAATACTGGCCTCAGGCATGCATCTCAAGGAGGATATCTCCATGCTCGTGGATGTCGGCACTAATGCAGAGGTAGTGCTGGGGAACAGGGATTGGCTGGTGGCCTGTGCAGGAGCGGCCGGCCCGGCACTTGAGGGAGGGATTCTTTCCTGTGGTATGAGGGCACAGCCAGGGGCCATAGACCGGGTGGACATACACCGAAACAACTTGACTGTCACGTTTCACACCAAAGACGGCAAGGCCCCGGAGGGATTATGCGGTTCAGGAATAATAGATCTCCTGGCAGCCATGTTTGTTGCAGGACTGGTGGATCCAACCGGAAAGCTTGTGGTGGACCGGGATAGTGCCAGGATGCAACGGATAGGTGGGGAGTGGGTCTACGTTGTGGCAGGTCCTCATGAGACCGGCCATGGAGAACCGGTCTATATCAGTCAGAGCGACATAAAAAACCTGATTCGTTCAAAAGGGGCCATGTACACCATACTGAACGTGGTAATCCAGAGCGTTGGGATCGGGTTCGAGGATATCGAGAATTTTTATATCGCAGGGGCCTTTGGCAATTACATAGATCCCAAAAAGGCCATAATAATTGGGATGCTGCCTGATGTGCCCCTTGAGCGCTTTAAGGGCCTGGGAAATGCCGCAGGTACCGGGGCGATTGAGGCCCTCACATGGAGAAATGCCAGAAAAGAGGTGGAGAAAATCTGCGACAAGATAACTTACATCGAGATGAATGTGCGCGGAGATTTTATGAGCCAGCTAACCGGCGCCCTCTTTCTTCCCCATACCGATCTTTCCAGATTTCCCTCTGTGGATGAGATGATGAAGGGGTAATCATACCTTAGAGGCCTTCATGCAGTCATCAAGCAGCAGAAGTCTTTCGCGCCAGATCCCGGTCTTGCCGGTCAGGCACACTTCCCTGCTTTGTTCATCAAAAAAACTCAAGTCTATTTTAAGCGCCGTTTCTACCAACGGGTCCTTCAGATACTCGGCCCATTCGATAATTACCACGTTTTTTCCATCAAAATAGTCTTCAAGCCCGATCTCTGTGATGTCTGCAAGGGGACCAAGCCTGTATAGGTCCACATGAATTAAAGGCAAGCGACCGTTCAGGTGCTCGTGGATTATGGCAAAGGAAGGGCTTGTCACCTCCTTTTCCTCTACTCCAAGGCCAGAGGCTATTGCCTTGGTCAGACTTGTTTTTCCCGCTCCCAGATCCCCTGACAAAAGAAAGATGTTTCCCGGTCCAAGCACGGTTGACAGGCAATTTCCCAGGACATTAGTGGCCTCTATACCCTTAAGTGTGTACCGTAGCCTCACAGTATGAGCCTCCGCCTGATAAGCACAATGGCAATCCAGGCACAGAAAACGGATAGAATTATTATGACCAGCACGTGGATAGGCCAATCAGGCCCGATCCGACCGTAACAGAGCATACGTGAAAGGTTGACTGCATGGGTCAAGGGCAAGGCTAGTGAGATTTTCTGTATAACCGGATTCATGGCACTTATGGAAAAAAAGATGCCTGAGAACAGGAACAGCGGCGTTATAAAGAGTGAAGTAAAATAATTGAAGAATTCGTAATCGCTGGCCAAGGCAGTCATTATGAGCCCCAGGGATGCAAACAAGATTCCTTCCAAAAAGAGCATGGGGATAAGGGCCAATATCCACGGAGAGGGAATCAGGCCAAAAAGCGGGAGGGCTGCGAGCATTATGAGCCCTGAAAGGATGCCCTTGGTTGCCGCCCAGATAATTTCTCCCAGCGCAAGCTCCTCAACGCTCACAGGAGTCATGAGGATGGCCTCGTAAGTCCGCTGGGTAGTAAGTCTGGTGTAAGAGCCATACATAGTTTCAAAAGAACCGCTGTACATGACTGCCGAAGCCACCAGGCCCGGACCTATAAATTGGAGGTAAGTAACTCCCTCTATCTGCGGGATTTGCCTCCCAAGGCCGAAACCCATTGCCAGCAGAAAAAGGAATGGCTGGCCCAGGTTTCCTATCAAGCTGGCCCGCACGTGCTTTCGCCACACACTGGCATTTCGCAGCCATACTTTATAAAAAAGCAGCCACATCGTAATTATTTACTCCCTGCCGACTGCCATGGAGTGTAAGGAGTATAAAAATTTACGCCACATCAGTTCTCTCTCAAAGTCCTTCCTGTCAGTTTTAAAAACAGATCCTCCAGATTTGCCGGTCGTTTGCTGACATGACGAAGGGAAATGGCCATGGTCTCAAGCTCAGTACATGATTCTTGGGCATATATAAAGAGCCTGTCTGCTACCCTCTCGACATCCACTTTGCAGGAACGGAGGGTTTCCTCCAGAGCGTCAAGCTTTTTCGGGCTGTCCGTCACTTCAAACACTTCCGATCCTATCATGTCCGCCACCATTTCTCCGGGGTCCCCCTGTGCAACTATTTTCCCTTCATCCAGTATCAACACCCTGTTGGCCAGGCGGGATACCTCCTCCATATAGTGGCTGGTAAGGAGCATAGTAGTACCCTGGGATCTCAGGTTCTCAAGTCGCTCCCATATCAGGTGTCTGGCCTGGGGATCAAGACCTATAGTGGGCTCATCAAGGATTAGCAACTCCGGCGCATTTATCAAAGCCCTTGACAAAAGAAGGCGCCTTCGCTGACCACCTGAAAGATGTTGAATGATCTCATCGCTTCGATTTTTCAAGGCAAAAAAACCGAGGAGTTCGTCTGCTCGCTTTTTGGCTATAGAGCGATTTACTCCAAAATATGCGGCGTATACAAGAAGGTTTTCAAATACAGTTAGATCCGGATCCAGGTTATCTGCCTGGGGCGCCACACCTATCCTCAATTTTACGTGTTTCAGCCGTTTAGGGATGGATTCACCAAAGATACTGATTTCACCTGAAGTAGGCCGGACAAGGCCCAGAAGCATATATATGGTGGTAGTCTTTCCAGCCCCATTAGGACCGAGCAAACCCAGACACTCTCCCGGATATATACAGAGGTCGAGATCCTTAACCACCACCCTGTCTTTAAATTTCTTCGTGAGATTCCGGATTTCTACAAGAGGAGGTTTGGCTGTCAATGTCATAGCAATTATTGTAATCGTTCATTCCCCGATTGCAAAGGAATGGTCGAGTAGCTTCACATGGGCCTTACAAGGCTTTAGTTCACCGCAGATGTTCAAATAGAATCTATCCTCAGTCGGCCGTGAGGTATTCCAGCTTGAGCGATTTCAGCTTGCTGCAAATGATAGGGCGCTAGTTCATTTCTATGTCTTGTTTCGTGTTTTCGTGATTAATTTTGAGTAGTTTTTTGACCGCACAAGGTCCAATTTATGGAAATTGATTATTCTTTACGCGGCATTCGGTTTGAATGGGAAAGCCAAAAGGCCGAAATCAATATACGTAAACACGGCATTGCCTTCGTGAAAGGAGATCATATGAAGAGCAATAATTTGAAAAAACGGTTAAGAAAAAATAGGCCGATGGATATTATCAGCATAAGGATCCCAAAAGACGTGGTAGATGATTTGAAACGTATTGCACCACTTCTCGGTTTTTTAGGCTACCAGCCCTTAATTCGTGCATATATAGGGCAGGGATTACGAGTTGATCTCGAACGAATGGAAGGCAGTCCCGAACTTTCTAAATTTGTTGAAAGCTTAAAACGCCATGGCGTAGACGAGACCATTATTTCTGAAGCGATTGCAGAGGTAAGGTAAGGAACGTACAATAAATAACTTGAACAAATTAACGTCTTTTTTGCCGTCTTCTTCGTTGCTCGTCGATCACATAACCCGTTATGCTCGCTCCTCGCGCCTTGAATACAACAAAAAACCCTGCTAATTTTTGTTCAACTTATTTATCTCCCGTTCCTAAGCGGCATATAAACTCTGTGGTGAATCATTGTTTTTTTGTCCCTGCTCCTTGCCCCCTGCCCTGAACCTTTATCACCGCAGAGAGCGCCCCAGTTAAATAGCCTTGCAGGATTGAACCCCGGTACCATCTGCCGGAGCTACGGGGCAGGCAGAGAACGCAGAGGGAACAGACTAAAAAATTCACGCCGTACGGCGTTCAAAAAATACTCGGTCTTCCGGTATTCTAAACCATCGCGAAGCGATAGTTAATATTTTTTCTCTGCGCCCTCTGCGGTGAGACCATTTTTTCAGCCCCGTCATTTCTCTGCGTTCTGTGGTATTTTTCAATGTCCTTCTCTTTTTTGCTGATCCTCTAATCCCTTTAATCCTATTTCGTTATTCTGTCTCCGTGTGGTGAATACACCTATCCATTTACTACCTGAAGAAGATACTTGACTGCCGGTAAAAGATCTTTTATTTTGTGCAGCTAGATAGTAATGAAGTAAAGGAGTAGGATGTTATGAAAATCAGTGCAAAACGGCAAATTTCCCTTCCCAAAAAAATTATGGCTGCGCTGAATCTAAAGCCTGGAGATGAAATAGAGTTCCAGCTCAAAGGCGACAGCGCGAGACTGGTTCCCATAAGAACCATAAAAGTACCAAGAGAACAGGCATGGTTCTGGACTCCTGAGTGGCAAGCGAAGGAAATGGAAGCAGAGGAAGACCTGCGGAGCGGCGAATACAAGGATTTCGAGAATGTTAAAGATCTTCTGAAAGACCTTCACAGTGAAGATTAGACGTTCCGCATCCTTCTCGAAGGATTACAAAAACCTACCCGCACAGATTCAGACAAGGGCCGACAAACAGCTTCTTCGGTTGGTGGAAAACCCAAAATACCCCTCTCTGAGGATAAAGAAGTTAAGAGGCACTGAGATATTCGAAATTCGAGTCACTCGCGGATATCGACTGACTTTCAAAATTGAAAAAGGATTCTTGATATTGAGACGGATCGGCACCCATGACCTTCTGAAACAAGAGGGGCGACGCTGAGGGCTTCTGGTCAACAGAATTACAAGAGTCTTACAGCTCTTTCTCCGCGCCCTCTGCGATAAGCCCATTTCTTCAGCCCCGTTATTTCTCTGCGCCTTACCTCATTAGCAGTGTAATCCGTGAAATCCGTGTCCAAAAATATTTCTCTGCGTTCTCTGCGTTCTCAAGCAACTCTGAGGAGCGGGCGAGAGAAAAAGAATGTCTCTCACAGAGTTCACAGAGCTCACAGAGTTAGGCCCAAAAGCATAAGACATTGCCTTCTCTGCGTTCTGCGGTGTCCCCCCTTTTTTTCTTTGCGTCCTTTGCGTCTTGAGCGAAGCGGGCGGTTACTTCAGCCTTCCACCTGTTCCTCTAAGACCAATTTTTGTCAATCAGTGACTTTTTTGTGCATTGAACAAGACAAAAAGTCGCATCCTCCATCTCAGGAAAGTGCCAAAATCGGCGTATTTACTCAGTTATAGCAGACCATCGCTATGTGGCACTGACGTTGCAGTAAAACATAATCAGAAACGAATTGAGGGACTGAGGGATTAGAAGGAAATTAATTTAGGGATTTAGAGATTGAGCCGATAAAAATTAATAAAGGAGGTGAAATTGTATTTATCAAGCCGGGAAGAGCTGCCGATAGGAATTTTAAGGATCAACCCACACTAATTTTATAGAACAGGAGGTCTGTTATGCTTGGATTTTTGAACAAGATGAGAAAGGTAGGACACAAAGGTTTCACGCTGGTTGAACTCATGATTGTCGTGGCAATTATCGGGATCTTGGCGGCAATAGCCATTCCGCAGTTTGCCAAATATCGTCAGAGGGCCTTTAATTCAGCGGCCTTAAGTGATTCAAAGAACCTGAGGACAGACTGCGAAGGCTTTTACGCAGAATGGTTCCATTATCCAAACCTAAATTAATAGAATTGGAGGTCAGCGCAATGAAAAGAATAGGATTGATTATAGCGTGCATGTCCCTGTTTATGCTTCTCTCGGGTACCGTGGTATGGGCCGCCGGTGTTACTATATCAGACGGTGTTATTACTCTATCAGATAACGCTACTACTACTGGCCTTACATACCAGATGTCTCCCAATGTCTTAATGGGCTATCTTAATGTCGACAGCGTCGATGGATATGTTATCACCTCTGTCAACACCAAAGGTAGCATGGCATACGGGATTCAAAGTGGCTATACCGGTTACTATCAGAAAGTAGTTACTGCCACACAAGCAGCAACTGCCCCGACCGCGACTAACGCCACCATTACAGGAACAGATTGGACAAAGGTGACTTTTTGACTATATTATAAAGATATATGTCTTAAACAGGCCCCCTCGCTTTCCCTTTAGAGGGGGCTTTTTGATGATTAAACTCTATGATAAATCCACTTAAATATGTCAGACAATCCGATAATTCTCTTTGATCACGTAAAAAATGCCTACATGAACGGCCTGCGGTGCAGGAAATCCGTGGTCCTGTCAGACCTCTTCTTCTCCGTTTAGAAAGGAGAGGCTTTTGGTATTATAGGGCCGAACGGCGCAGGCAAGAGGATGAATGACATTTCGTAGGTACTTTCGGCATCCTTCATTTTGTAGTTTACACTTTTTCAACATAGACGGATGCCAGC
>DFBQ01000144.1 GCA_002367355.1 Deltaproteobacteria bacterium UBA3076
GTTATTTATTGTACGTTCCTAAGTAAAAGAGCCGGACCAAAATCCGGCTCTTTTATACAATTAAATCAGATTATCAGTGACGTCTGCGTCGGGCCTTGCGACGTCTACGTTCAGCCTCCTGCATCTTGCGTCGTTTTTTTACACTCGGTTTTTCGTAAAAGCGACGATTTTTCAGTTCCCGCTGAAGCCCGTCAAGCTGCATCTTTTTCTTCAGCACCTTAAGGGCCTTTTCCAGGCTTTCCTGGACTTCTACTACAATCGCCAAGGGTATCCCCCCCTTCCTGTTTTGGATTAACTGGATCACTATATCTTCCTTCAATACAATATGTCAATGTACACAAGAAAATTTTCACTCCTCAAAAGATAAAAAAGAAAGGCGAACATTTTTGTATTGCGTTTTTATACCCAGGTCCTAATCTATTTAATCATGGCAAACAGAACCGGATGCATCATGTTCCAGGGAACAGGCTCAGGTGTCGGAAAAAGTGTGCTTGTTGCAGCCTTCTGCCGGGTACTTTGGCAAAAGGGCTTGAGGGTTGCGCCTTTTAAGGCCCAGAACATGGCCCTTAATTCCTTTGTTACTCCTGACGGCCTTGAAATGGGAAGGGCTCAGGTTTACCAGGCAGAAGCTTGCGGGCTTTTACCCGACGTCCGGATGAACCCCATACTGCTTAAGCCCACCGGCGACTCCCAATCACAGGTAATCCTCATGGGAAAACCAGCAGGAAATCTCGCTGCCCGATCCTATTATTCAAGCTATCAAGAAAATTTGAAGGTGGTCAGGCAGGCCTTTGACTCTCTATCCCGGGATTTTGACCTGTTAGTTCTGGAAGGGGCAGGAAGTCCGGCTGAGATCAATCTCCAGGCCACTGACCTGGTGAATATGGAAATGGCAGCCTATGCCGATGCACCGGTTGTCATTGTCGGCGACATTGACAGGGGAGGTGTTTTCGCCTGGTTCAAAGGCACCTATGACCTTATACCTGAGAGACATAGGGCCAGAATTTCAGGCTTCATAATCAACAAGTTTCGCGGAGACATATCACTACTAAGTCCGGGAATTACCCAGTTTCAACAGATTATTCCCCTTCCTGTCTTCGGCGTGCTTCCCTGGTTCAATGACATAGTGGCAGACCAGGAGGACGGTGTATTTGTAAACGCGGTCCCTAAAAAAAACCACGACGGTCCTTTAAAAATTACCGTAGTGCATCTGCCGAGGATCAGCAACTTTACGGATTTTGCCCCCCTGGCATTTGAGAAAGATGTTGTTCTGTCTTTTGTCCGACGGCCTGAGAAATTAGATAGATGCGATTGTCTAATAATCCCGGGCACAAAAAATACCCGCTCTGATCTGAATTTCTTGAAGGATACCGGCTGGGACGTAACAATCCATGATAGGGCAAAGGATGAAGCAGTAATTATGGGAATCTGCGGTGGCTACCAGATGCTGGGCATGGAGATAAGAGACCCGAACGGAGTGGAAGGACAACAAGGGTCATCATCCGGCCTGGGGCTGCTTCCTGTAATCACTGACATGTGCGGCAAAAAAAAGCTGTCCAGGACGAAAATTACGCTTGATCTGCCGTCGCTTTTTCCGAATCCCTTAACAGTCAAGGGCTATGAAATCCACATGGGGGTGACCCGCGCCGAAGGATCATTTATGCCTTTAGGCCCCGGCCTCGGTGCAGATATCGGGGCTGCGAATGAAAATATGATGGCCGTCGGCATATACCTCCATGGCCTGTTCGAGAATGATTCCTTCAGGAGATACTTCCTGGACTTTCTACGTACGAGACAAGGCATTGAGCCGGCAAAAAAAGTCGTCTCCTATAGCGCCTTTCGCAAAGAGCAGTTGGATCGTCTGGCCGGCTGGATATCAGATAATGCCGACATTCCCAGCTTACTCTCACTCATGGGCCTGTAATGCTTCTATCGCACTCTTGGCCATTTATTCTGGAACCCGGAGCCATCGGAATTCTTGCCATGGCTTTTGCTCTGGACCTGATCATAGGAGACCCGGAAAGATTACTCCATCCGGTACGTCTTATCGGCCGAGCCATCACATCCGGAGAATCTCCGGCCCGGAATCTGCCGCTTGGAGAAAAGACACAGGGCTCTGTCCTTGCCATTCTCCTTACTTTGAGTGTTTTCGTAGCAGTAGATCTTGGCATTAATATTTCAGGTCATGTCTCCGGGCTGCTCCAGTGGTTCATATCCGCCATACTGCTCTACTATGGACTATCCTTAAAATGCCTCGGTGATGAAGCCATGTCGGTCAAGAAAGCACTGATTGAAAATGGTATTGAGGCAGGAAGGCAGAGGGTATCCAGGCTCGTAGGAAGAGATACGGACTCCCTGGACACAGCCGGAGTAACCAGGGCCACTATCGAAACCATTGCTGAAAATCTGGTTGATGGCGTACTTTCTCCTTTTTTCTTCGGGGCACTGGGAGGACCTGCCCTCTGCATGTCCTATAAGGCAATAAACACCCTGGATTCCATGATTGGCTATAAGACCGGACGATACTTGGAATTCGGAGCCTGGGGAGCAAGGCTGGATGACATAGCTAATTACATACCTGCACGCCTTTCAGTAGTTGTAATCTCCCTGGCATCTCCTATGGTTGGAGGGAGCAAGCCATGGTACGTCTGGAAAATTGCACTCTCCGACGGCCAAAAGCTCCCAAGCCCGAATGCCGGTCTACCCGAAGCAGCTTTTGCAGCAACACTTGGATTACGACTTTCAGGCCCATCCCGGTACCATGGGAAGTTGGTCGATCGGCCGATCATACACGCCGATGGTCGCGAACCGGTAATTCAAGACATAGATAGTGCGGTTAGGCTGCTATACATCAGTTCCTTTCTTTTCATCGGCGCTGCCCTTTTGTTGGGCATTGTGGCATCCTTCATTCACTAGTTTACACTTTTTCAACATAGA
>DFBQ01000100.1 GCA_002367355.1 Deltaproteobacteria bacterium UBA3076
CGACAACGGCTACCAACTTAAGGCGGGACACCTTGTAATCTCAAGGAGTTACAGTAGGGTGGGCATTGCCCACCAATCTACGCAGATCGCTCATTGATGGTGGGCAGTGTCCACCCTACGAATTGTCCCGCTTTAAGTTGGTAGCCATACGGGGTGATACCTGAGTAGGTGACCTACCATAAGTACGCTGTTATTTTGCAAAGCAAGCTCAATAAGCTCCTCCCCATTTTTTTCATCAAGAACAAGCGGCTTTTCAACATATACATGTTTGCCTGCAAGAAGGGCTTCACGCGCCAAAGTATGGTGGGTTTCCGCAGGGGTTGCGATCACGACTCCATGGATGTTTTTTCTGGAAAGGACATCATTCAATGCCAGACACTTTTCCACATCCGGATATTGTTCCCTGAAATTGGAGAGGATCGTTTTGTTCTTGTCACAAATAAGTTTAAGGGCGCCGAGTTGGTGGTAATTCCGCACCAGGTTCTTGCCCCAATAGCCGGAACCGATAACAGCCACATTTGCTTGTTGTTTCATTTTATTACTGCTCTCTTACAATAAGGGGATCTGGGGGACGATAGTGACTAAGTTGAATAACTCCCTTTTGTTATTTTTTGACACAGTCTGATGGAGCATGAATGTCTCTCAACACACAGAAACAGGGCGAGCTACCGCCATTCGGGTGAAAAACACACCGGGCTTACTAACAAGATTTATATTTTAACCGCAAGAGGGCGCAGAGAAATACCTGGCCGACTGGCCAGGTATTAACTGTCAGGCCCTTTGCGCAACCGGATAACTGGCCACATACGCAAAAACAAGTCTGCGTCCTACTGCGTAAGTCCGCGGTTAACAATTAGTCCTTGCTCCATGCTTCCGTTGGGTTTGTCTGCGTGAGTCTCGGCTAATTCTCCTCTATAATGTCTTTCGGACATTGACTTATTTTTCTTAAACACAATCAGACAAGTTTTGGGGACTCACCTACCTGGCCCAGCGCGATGCCGGCCAGGATTGCTGTGCGTAGGAGAAGGCCCAATAAAAACGCCGCCAAGCTGGCGATACAGCTTTTTAAGACCAAAACTCCCACAGAAGCGGCCTACTGTTGTTTAATCGTATTTCCTTTGAATTGTGCTTGCCGCCTGGATTATCGGTTGGCCCCTGATCGTCTTGTCGGACATCCCACTCAAGTGGCATGAGATTCCGATTATCGTCCTTTCAGGTTTTCTGATGGCCGGTGTGATGGGCTGTGGGATTTACCTATTCCTTTCAGCTTTGAACTTCGCAAGGAAACCATGTCAAATGATCAGACCCACACTCCCTCAATAGCCTCTCCGCACTTGCTGCATTTTCCGTCAGACAGCAGATTTTCCATTATCCTGAAGCCGATTCTTTTGATAAGTTCTGCGCCGCAGGCCGGGCAATAGGTATTTTCTCCGCCCTCACCAGGCACATTGCCCTCATAGACAAATCGCAGTCCTTCTTCAAGACCTATTTCCCTGGCAAGACGCAGGGTAGCAACCGGGGTAGGCGGCCTGTCCAACATCTTGTAGGTGGGATAAAACGCGGTAACATGCCACGGTATTGAGGGATCAACCCCTTTGACAAACCTGGCTATGTCCCTCAACTCCTTTGGGGAATCATTCCATCCGGGAATAACCAGGGTTGTAACCTCCACCCATACCCCCAATTCGTGCATCAGACGAACATTATCAAGCACAGGCTGAAGCTTTGCTTTGCAGACATCGTGGTAAAATTTATCCGTAAAGGCCTTAACATCAATGTTTATTCCATCCAGTACAGGAGCCAGGTGCCGGGTCACCTCCGGGGTCATATAGCCATTGCTGACAAAGACGTTCCCAAGCCCCCTCTTTTTCGCCAGAACTGCGCAGTCATAAGCCAACTCATAAAAGATTGTGGGCTCAACATATGTATAGCTGATACTTTTTGCTCCATGCAGAACCGCGGTATTTACAATATCCTTCGGGTCCCTGTCTTCCCCGGGTATCTCTCCTTCATGGATGCGCGGATACTGAGATATTTGCCAGTTCTGGCAGTGCAGGCACCTGAAGTTGCACCCCACCGTAGCAATTGAATATGAGATTGAACCCGGCAGAAAGTGGAAAAGGGGTTTCTTTTCAATGGGATCAGAATTTACCGAAATTACCTTTCAGTAAACAAGGCTATAGAGCTTGCCGTCCCTGTTCTCACGGACTCTGCAAATTCCCCTTTTCCCCGGCTTGATATGACAATGGTTGTTACAGAGCCGGCATTGTACCTTTCCTTTGTCCTCAACTGTATAAAAAAGGGCCTCTTTCATATCAAGACTTCTCCTTTTTAATTTACGACCAAACTGATAGCCTTCCACCTCTTCTAATTTTCGTATTATATCATAAAGCATGAATCCGTCCTACTTGATGAGGGAGGGAGAGTATTGTGGCAAGCTACTTAGTTGTATCTCTTTACGCTTTAATCAGAAACGTCCGAAGAGATTAATGAACCCACTATGAGGCATTTGCGCTCGTAATTTCTCAATAAGTCCGGGCAAATCATATTTTGCGACTATCTAATGGATTCCCGCCTTCGCGGGAATGACGGGCGCTCACACCCAATCGTCATTCCCGCGAAGGCGGGAATCCAGTGACTGGTACCCGGACTTATTGAGAAGTTACTATAAATGGATGCATCTCGGGCTTTTTGCAGTATAATTATAATATAGGCTTGCCCAAAATCACTTCTTGTTCTAATTTCTTAGTAAGTCCGATCAGTACCTCAGAATTTAAGGAGAAAACAGCAATGAATCACAGTGAAGGGGAAGACTTCAAGGTTACGG
>DFBQ01000218.1 GCA_002367355.1 Deltaproteobacteria bacterium UBA3076
CCACGTAGTTTTGCAAGAGGCCGGGTTGACTTAACTAAACCAAAGAGCTAAAGAAACTGTCAAGGGACTTTGTAGAAGCTGCAAAAGGCCGATTTTATTCAATTGGGAATTTGTAAAAATTATTATATACTATCTTTGAATGAACAGGTTGTGATTCCACTATGGAGGGTAATTAAATATGGCTGAAGAAGCAATCAAACTTGGTGGAAAAAGAAAAAGTATTTTTATGGATAAAGTAAAAAAACTTCTTCCTGACGGGGGAAATCTTAACCTTTGCCTGACATGTGGTACCTGTTCATCCGGCTGTCCGGCAACGGGTCTTGAAGATATGGATCCAAGAAAATTTTTGCGGATGGCTGTTCTTGGGATGGACGAAGAGTTAACATCCACACCATGGGTGTGGATGTGTACCATGTGTTACAGGTGTGTTTATGCATGTCCGATGCAAATCGATATACCAGGGTTGGTGTATGAAGCAAGAGCAAGCTGGCCAAGAGAAAAACGGCCTAAGGGGATTCTCGGATCATGCGATATGGCATTGAGAAATGAGAGCTGTAGCGCCATGGGAACACCACCGGAAGATTTCATTTTTGTGGTTGAGGATGTTCTTGAGGAGTATCGCGAGACACAACCTGAATTTAAAGATATGGAAGCACCAATTGACAAAAAAGGTGCTTGTTTTTTCTTGAATCAAAATTCCAGAGAGCCTGTAACAGAACCGGATGAGATGGTCCCTCTCTGGAAAATTCTTCATACCGTGGGTGCTGATTGGACTTATGGATCCAAAGGATGGGCCGGAGAAAACTACTGCATGTTTCTTGCCGATAATGATTCATGGGAAAAAATTGTCAAGACGAGTATAAATACTGCAAAAGAGCTTGGATGCAAAGTCTTTCTCAATACTGAATGAGGGCATGTAACCTACGCAGTCCGGTACGGACTGAAAAAGTTCCATATAGAGCATGACCTGGAAATTGCCAGCATTTATCAATATTACGCCAAATGGATTAGAGAAGGGAAATTGAAAGTAAATTCTGACTGGAATAAAGATTTAAAAATTAAGTTTACTGCTCAGGATCCATGTCAGATTGTGCGTAAATCTTATGGGAATGATGCTGCCGATGATTTGCGTTACGTGGTCAAGTCAATTGTAGGTGAAGAAAATTTTATTGATATGACTCCCAATAAATCGAACAATTACTGTTGCGGTGGTGGCGGAGGTACTCTCCAGTCCGGATATAAAAAACAGCGTTTACAGTATGGAACAACAAAAGATAAACAGATTAAGGCCACCAAGGCAGATTATTGTATTGCCGCATGTCATAATTGTCATGCGCAGATTCATGAATTAAGTGAGCACTATGGGGGAAATTATTCAGTGGTTCATTTATGGACATTGATTTGTTTATCTCTTGGGATACTTGGTGAAAATGAACGTGCATATTTAGGCGATGATCTTAAGGAAGTTGCTGTTTATGGTGCCTAAGAGAGTTGCTCCGGAATGGGCGGATGTTTGCTTCACGTGCGGGATCTGTACTGAGGGATGCCCAGTACAAAAGAGATGATATTGATCTGACCTAAGTTGAGCGATTAGCTGTTAGCCATTAGCGTTTAGCTTTGAAAAATGGTTTCCGTAATCATTAAACTAATAGCTAACCGCTAAAGGCTAATAGCTTATTTATATCTAAGTGAAGGGTGGTAAGAGGGAGACGTTTCCATGTCAAAAGACATAAAAGGATCGGTAATGGTTGTTGGCGGCGGGATTGCCGGGATGCAGTCCGCTCTGGATCTGGCGAATTCGGGCTTCCTCGTGCACATGGTTGAAAAATCCGCTGCCATTGGTGGTGTGATGAGCGCGTTGGACAAGACGTTTCCCACCAATGACTGTGCTATGTGAATTATCTCCCCCAAACTGGTCGAGGTCGGCCGGCACCTGAACATCAATCTTATCACCCTGGCGGATGTGGAATCCATTGAGGGTGATGCGGGGAATTTTCGAGTAACTGTCCGCGAGCGTCCCCGCTATGTGGACATGGATAAATGTATCGCCTGCGGGATCTGTGCCGAGAGATGTCCCCGCAAGGTCAAGGATGAATACAATCAGGGCCTGTCTAAACGCAAGGCCATCTATGTGCAATATGCCCAGGCAGTACCGCTCAAATATGTGATTGATGCGGATCACTGTATCTATTTCAAGAAAAAGGGCAGATGTAAGGCCTGTGAAAAGTACTGTCCGGCAGATGCTATTGATTTCACACAGAAAGAGAAGATCCATAAAATAGAAGTAGGGTCTGTCATCCTGTCCACCGGCTTTAAATCCTTTGATCCCAGCGGGCATGATGTCTACGGATACGGTAGCCTTCCAAATGTCATCACAAGCATGGAGTTTGAGCGGATCTTGAGCGCTTCAGGTCCTTTCCAGGGCCAACTGCAGCGCCCTTCTGATAGTGAGCCTCCCCAAAAGATTGCGTGGCTTCAATGTGTCGGGTCTCGCGATTTACATGCCGGCTGCCATGAGTATTGCTCGGGCGTGTGCTGTATGTATGCGATCAAGGAGGCGGTCATTGCCAAGGAACATGCCGGGAGCGACCTGGATACCGCCATCTTTTTCATGGACATGCGGACTCCTGGAAAGGAATTTGACAAATACTATGATCGTGCCAGGGATGAGGCAGGGGTCCGGTTCATAAGGTCACGGGTCCATTCTATCGAGCGTGCAGGAGGACCCGGCTCGGATGATCTGCGGATTATATATGTGAGCGAAGATGGCAAGCTGAAGGAAGAAATTTTCAACCTGGTTGTGCTTTCAACTGGTCTTGAGATATCCGAAGATGTGCGCAAACTGGCCCAAGACCTTGGGATTGAACTTGATCCACATGGTTTTGCAAAAACCAGCTCCTTTACGCCGGTTGCTACTTCAAGGCCCGGTGTCTTTGTCTGCGGTGCCTTTGCAGGTCCGAAGGACATCCCCCAATCGGTCATGGAGGCATCCGCTGCATCTTCCGCCTGTGCCGTGCTGCTTGCCGATTCACGAAATACACTTACACAGGAAAAGACTTATCCGCCTGAAGACCCGATTATTTATGAAGAGCCCAGGATCGGGGTCTTTGTATGCCACTGCGGCATTAATATCGGAGGAGTTGTAGATGTGCCGGCGGTTCGCGATTATGCCGAGACCCTGCCCAATGTGGTCTATGTGGCTGACAACATGTTTACATGCAGCCAGGATACGCAGGGACTCATACGGGATGCCGTGAAGGAAAACCGCCTGAATCGTGTAGTTGTGGCTGCATGTACTCCACGTACACATGAATCCCTTTTTCAGGAAACGATCCGGGATGGGGGTCTGAATCCATATCTTTTTGAATTTGCCAATATCAGGGACCAGGATGCGTGGGTGCATCAAAAGGAGCCTGAAAAGGCTACAGAGAAGGCCAAAGACCTTGTGAGGATGTCTGTGGTCAAGGCGGCATTGCTGGAACCCATCGAACCTCTGCTTTTAGGGAACAGACATGAAGCGCTGGTTATCGGCGGAGGCGCAGCCGGCATGATCGCTGCGCTGGACCTGGCTGACCAGGGGTTCAAGACTTTTATTGTGGAACAAAAAGAAAAACTTGGGGGATATGCAAAATATGTCAGGAAGACATGGAAAGGTGAAGATGGAAGGGCCTTTCTTGCAAATCTCAAAGAACGTGTGAATGGTCATGAGCGGATCGAGGTGTTGCTAAACACAAAGGTCAGCCATGTATCGGGGTTTGTAGGTAATTTTACAACTACTGTAACAACAGGATCTGCTGAGCAAGAACTGGAGCATGGTGTTATCATCCTGGCCGTTGGCGCGAAATCCCTTAAGCCTGATGAATATCTCTACAAACAGAGCGATCTGGTAATGCGGTGGCATGAGCTTGAAGAGCTCTTTGAAAAAGAGCCTGAAAGGCTTGAAGAGTCTGAAGCAGTTGCCTTTATCCAGTGTGTGGGGTCCCGCGAACCCGAACGTCCCTATTGCTCAAAGTTTTGCTGTATCTCATCCTTGCAACAGGCCATTGATTTCAAGACACTGAAACCCGACCTGAATGTCTATATACTCTATCGTGACATCCGCACTTATGGCCAAAGGGAAGAACTGTACAGAAAGGCCAGGGAATTGGGTGTAATATTCATCCGCTACTCGCTTAATGAAAAGCCTGTGGTGGAAGAAGCCAGGATTAACGGCAAAGACAAACTGAAGATTACAGTAAAAGACCATATACTCGGCATCCCCCTGGAACTCCATGTGGATTATCTGGACCTGGCCACGGCCATTATCGCAAGGGGCGAGGAGGAACTCGCCAAGATGCTGAAAGTGCCGCTTAACGAGGATGGCTTCTTCCTCGAGGCGCACATGAAGTTGAGGCCTGTGGATTTTGCCACTGACGGCATATTTATGTGCGGCATGGCCCACTATCCCAAGCCCCTTGAGGAATCCATAGTCCAGGCAAAGGCAGCCGCTGCCAGGGCCGCATCAGTGTTGATCAAGGAATCAGTTGAAGTTGAGCCCACTGTTTCAGTGGTCGATCAGGAAAAGTGCATTGGCTGCGGCTTGTGCGAGGTCTCCTGTCCCTTTATGGCCATACACCTTGTCAAAGTCCCAGGGCAGGGATACAGGGCTGAGAACATTTCGGCCCTCTGTAAGGGCTGCGGGATCTGTGCCGCGGCCTGTCCTCAAAAGGCCATTGATATGAAACACTTCCGCGATCGCCAGATCCTTGCAATGATTGAGGCAGGAGGGGGGAAGTGAGTTACGGGTTGCTGGTTACGGGTTGCTGGTTGAGAGTAAATGAAGGTAGGTAATATAGACATGAATAAATCGTTTGAACCGAAAATCCTGGCATTTCTATGTAACTGGTGTGCCTATGCAGGTGCGGATCTGGCAGGGGTTTCCCGGCTCCAATATCCTCCGACCATCCGTTCGATTCGGGTAATGTGTTCAGGCCGGGTTGATCCTGTCTATATTATAGATGGCCTAAAAAGCGGGTTTGACAGCGTTTTTGTGTCCGGGTGACACCTCGGAGAATGCCATTACCAGGATGGTAATGAATATGCGGCCAACAGGGTGGAACTGGTGCAAGATCTCCTGGAGCTTTCAGGTATCGGGCGGGACCGCGTGCAACTTCGTTGGGTCAGTGCGGCCGAAGGGCAGCTCTTTGCCAAATATGTAACCGAGGTGAGCAATATTACACAAGAACTGGGTCCCTTTTATCCTGAGGAGTTCAGGCTTCCCCTTGCGGCAGTTGAGCAGACGCTTAATTCCCCCCGGATCAGGTGGCTTCTGGGATTGACAAAGCAACTTACCGAACAGGGTAATGTCTACAATGAAAAGCTCAAAGGTGAGGATTTTAAGAAATTGCTCCAACAGGCCACGGAAGAAGAATACCACAAGGCCCTGATAATGGAGGTCCTTGAAGAAGGCCCCCGGTCTGTGAGGCAGATGGCAGAAAAGACCGGCCTGCCCGTATATACGGTTTCTCTGCGTCTGAATGAGCTGGAGAGATGCAACCAGGCAGGCCTGAAGGAGTATAGTGGCAGCACCCCGATATTCATGGGTATGTAATACCTAAATTTAGCAATTAGCCTTTAGCGGTTAGCAATTAGCTTAATGATTATCGGTCTGCCGCCC
>DFBQ01000072.1:0-660 GCA_002367355.1 Deltaproteobacteria bacterium UBA3076
TTGGCTTGATATGAAGGATGCCTGGCTTTATTAATGTTTTCAGCCAAAAGGGAGAAAAAACTACATTCAGCATCTATCTTTCAGCCCCTGAAAAAAAAGTAATAAAAGAAAAAAGGTCAGACACGGAGATGTCAGAGGGTAAAGAAACAGTCCTTCTTGTAGATGATGAGGAGATGATCCTGGACGTTGGACAGGAGATTCTGAAAACCCTGGGCTACAAGGTAATATTGGCCAAAAGCGGGAAAGAAGCAATTGAGTTGGTTAGCAAAGCGCAAGGTACTGTGCCTTCTGTACCAGATCTGGTCATCCTTGATATGATCATGCCCGACATGGAGGGTGGCAAGGTTTATGACAAGCTCAAAGAAGCCAATCCGGATATTAAGGTTCTACTTTTGAGCGGATACAGCATAAAGGGCCGGGCCTCTGAGATAATGGAACGGGGTTGCAATGGTTTTATCCGGAAACCCTTCAAGATAAACGATCTTTCTCAGAAGATCAGAGAGATTTTGGATAAATAGTAGCTATTATCCTTTCATATATGACGGGATCCCCGGCACCAGGATTAGGAAGATTCAAGGCTTTTTTCTATTAGGCAGTGAATTGGGGGACATCCTGTATTACCCCTGTCAAGCTAAAAAATTTCGGCATCCTTCATTTTGT
>DFBQ01000072.1:685-4318 GCA_002367355.1 Deltaproteobacteria bacterium UBA3076
TTGCTATGAAGGATGCCAAAATTTCTTTTTTAAAAAAAGCTGCTTGAACATTTGGATGTCTATAAGGCGCAGGCTCCCTGTTGGGCCTGTAGCAGCTCCTGCAAAAGGTTCGGCGGAACTCTCACCTATAGCGAATCCTGGATCTAATAGTTATCAGTATCCGGCGTGCTCTGTTTCAAGCCGCCTATCATCTTTTCTGATATGTGTAGATATTGACCTGGAGAGGCATTGTAGCAGCCTGTTGAAAAGGATATAAATGCAGAGGCTGGGGAAAGGCAGATGTCACTTCTGCCGCGATAGCGGCTTACTTGACCAAGGGCATGGAGGTGGATTTTGAAAACCACTCATGCCCAGCATTATGATGACTGACATTGTCAGCCAAACTCTGGGGATTTTGTCACACCTTGCGCCATGACGGTATTGATTACGGCAACTATATCGAGCAGTTGACGTACCTCCTGTTTCTCAACTGGAATCTATTCTGCGAACCAGTTTTCCAGCCTGATGCCTGGGATCCGGGAAAAATGTCTCGTATTGCCGCTAACAAGACAAAGGTCATTGGCCATGGCAATGGCAGCGATTTCGAGATCTGCAAGGGGGAGCGGCTGGCCTTCTTTTTCGAGGCAGGCCCGCAACCGGCCGCAGATCCATCCCGCCTTGAGATCAAGGCCAATGACATTGACCCGGGGCAGGAGGATCTCCTCCAGATTTTGGAGATGAAAGCGGGGCCGGTTGCTTTTATAGGCGCCATAAACGATTTCAGAGATGGTGATAGTGGTGATGAACTGGTGCTGTTGGGGCAGTGATTCGAGCCGGGCAAGCAGGATTGGTAAGGGCCGTTTTTTGAGGATATTGGTGATAACGTCTGTATCAAAGAGATACATTGCGGCCGCCCCCACCCGAACGGCGGAGTTCGGCGATATCGCCCATGCTGGTGGCTACTTCGTCGAACTCCGGCCACTTGCCGGCAATTCCGGCAAGCCCGGCCCGCTCCTCATGCTGCTCAATGATACGCAGATCCTCGATACTCACCAGGGCGGCCACCGGCTTGTTGCGGCGGGTGATGATGAACCGTTCGTGATTGTACGCGCATTTGGCCATGATTTCTGACAAATGGCTCTTGGTATGGACAACAGAGACTTTAGGCATGATGCACTCTCCAATCTGTTTTGCTGTAAAGGGGTCTATATGGTCATTATGACTATAATATGCGTCTACCTGCCCCACCTGTCAACCAAATCATGGTTGCGGAAAAGCAAGGCAAGGGACATCGCAGATTAAGGGTAATTAGGATTTTGATTTGATAGTTCGGCAGTGGTTATTGTCCCAGCGGCCTTCCTCTGGAAAGTAGCAGTGCTTTTCCTGTTGTCATTATTCTATGATTGCTTAAGTTCTTTGATCCTGTCCCTAAGCTCGGCGGCCCTTTCAAACCTTTCTTTCTTGGCAGCAGTCTTCATCTCCCGTTCCAGGGCCTTGATCTTTTTTCCCAGATCTCCCATACTCAACAGGTCTCTGTAGGGGATTGAGGTCTCAGCTATCTGCCTATCCAACTGCTGCTCCTTCTCAAACATGGAAGACAGGGCGTCTTTAACGGCCTTTTTTATGGTGACCGGAGTGATATTATGTATTTGATTGTATTCTAACTGTATTCGGCGCCTGCGTTCGGTTTCCTCTATGGCCCGCTTCATGGAGCCGGTAATCCTGTCTGCAAAGAGCAGCACCATGCCATCGGCATTCCGGCTGGCCCGCCCTGCTGTCTGAACAAGAGACCGCTCCGAACGAAGAAAGCCCTCCTTGTCCGCGTCCAGCACTGCCACCAGGGACACCTCCGGAAGGTCGAGCCCTTCTCTCAAGAGATTAATTCCGACCAGTACATCAAAGTCACCACGCCTCAGACCCTGGATCAACCGGCTCCTCTCTATGGTTTTGATATCCGAATGGAGATATTCAACGCGCATACCAACCGAAGAGTAATACTCTGTGAGATCCTCTGCCATCCTCTTTGTCAGGGTAGTGACAAGGACCCGCTCATCTCTCGCAACGGTTTTTTGTATCTCCTCCATAAGATCGTCCACCTGGGTGCCGGCAGGCCTCACCTCTATAGGCGGATCTGCAAGACCTGTCGGCCTTATGATCTGCTCCACCACGGCTCCTCCTGCCTTTTCAAGCTCATATGGCCCTGGAGTGGCGGAGATGCAAATGACCTGGCCCACGGCCTTTTCAAACTCATCAAACCGTAATGGGCGGTTGTCAAGGGCTGAGGGGAGTCTGAAACCAAATTCAACAAGGGTCTTTTTCCTGGAACGATCCCCGGCGTACATGCCCCTTATCTGGGGAATGCTTATATGGCTTTCGTCAATAAAGGTTATAAAATCCTTTGGAAAATAGTCTAAAAGTGCGGGAGGAGGCTCTCCCGGGGGACGGCCTGAGAAGTGTCTTGCGTAGTTCTCGATTCCATGGCAATAACCCAGTTCCTGAAGCATCTCAAGGTCAAGGTTAGTCCTCTGTTCAAGGCGCTGGGCCTCAACCAATCTATTCCGAGACTCAAAAAACAGGAGTCTTTCTTCCAGCTCCGCCTTGATGTTCAGAATGGCCCTGTCCAGTCTGCCTTCAGATGCCACGTAATGGCTCGATGGATATATGATGGTTTCTCTCAATGAAGCTATGGTCTGTCCCTTGAGTGGGTCAATGATGCTTATATTTTCGATTTCGTCTCCAAAAAGCTCGACCCTTACGGCGTATTTTTCCTCATGGGCAGGGAAAATCTCAACTATGTCTCCCCGAACCCTGAAGGTCCCCCGGTGGAAATCGACATCGTTTCGCTCATACAACATCGCGACCAGCCGGGCCAGGATTTCTTCTCTGGGACGCTCATCGCCCACCCTCAAGTAAAGCTGCATCTGCCGATATTCTTCAGGAGAGCCAAGGCCATAGATACATGATACGCTGGCTACAATAATCACATCCCTTCTGGTAAGCAGGGAATGTGTGGCTGAATGGCGAAACCTGTCAATAAAGTCATTGATGGAGGAGTCCTTCTGAATGTAGGTGTCGGATTGAGGTATATAGGCCTCCGGCTGGTAGTAATCGTAATAGCTTACAAAATACTCAACTGCGTTTTCCGGAAAAAGGGCCTTGAATTCCCCGAATAGCTGTGCGGCAAGGGTCTTGTTCGGTGCAATTACCAGGGCAGGCCGTTGCACTTGGTTCATTATGTTGGCCATGGTAAACGTCTTGCCGGATCCGGTGACTCCAAGGAGTGCCTGAAGGCAAAGCCCCCTTTGAAGACCTTCGGTAAGGACAGCAATGGCCTCTGGCTGGTCTCCGCAGGGGGAGAAGTCTGAGTGTAAACGAAAAGGTAAATTCATTGTCGCGTCTGCTTGTGGTTTTGTTGCTTCACCATTAGAATCAAACCGCAAAAGAGTTCACATATTCAATAAACTCTGTAAATTAGGGAAGCAGAAATAAATAACGTAACCGTTCACGGGGTTACAACGCCCGTTTTACCACAATCTACCGAACTGTAAGCGTTTACAGGGTGCTGCAGATGCGAGGCGGAGGGTACGCAGACGTACTCCCTGTACTTCAAGTGCCCGACAACAAAGCAGATGTGGTGCCCTGTGAACGCTTACA
>DFBQ01000168.1 GCA_002367355.1 Deltaproteobacteria bacterium UBA3076
AGGCATGATGGAATGGTTGCGAAGACGGAAAGACAATCGCGAACTCACGGACCGCTATTAGTCCGCATCACATTTTCGCACGTAGCTGTAACCGTTCACACTCCTTGGCAGCCGGCAGAATTTTGCCGAGTTTCAACAGCGGGCCAAACGGCACTTCCTTGGAATATGCAATGGGTTAGCTTTGAAACCCGAAAAAAGGCGACCGATTCAAGGCAAATGTCGTGTAGTATGGTCATCTATTGAGCGCTCTCCTTAATATTTGCAATAGCCATCAATTTCAATATAATGTAATGATTACACTGCAAAAAGTCTTGAAATATGATTCCGCTCAAAATGCTCCAGATGCATCACTTTATAGATAATGCTGAATGCTGAATGCTGAATTGTGGAAGAAGATTTAAAAGACATATACCTTAATTCAACATTCAACATTCAGCATTCAGCATTAATTGTGCGTCGCATGGGACAAGCCTTGCTTACTTCTTTCAGTCCACCTATACTCCAAATTACCATGTCGGAAAATTCCATCAAAAACCTGTTTCCCCCTTCTGCCCTGGAAGGGGTTATCTTCCCCGATATTAACCAGGATATTCCTCCTTCTGCCAGACATGTCTGGCAGGTCTCGGATCTTTTAGCCAAGGTCCAGGACAAATTGGAGCTTGATTTTGATATCCTGTGGGTGGAAGGAGAGATATCAAACCTTCGACAGCCTTCATCAGGCCATTACTACTTTACCTTGAAGGATAATCGGTCCCGGATCAAGGCCGTACTGTTCAAGTCCCAGGCTGCCCGCCTCCCTTTTGATCCGGAGAATGGCCAGTACGTGATCTGTTTCGGAAGGCTGAATATCTATACCGGCAGGGGCGATCTCCAGTTGGTGGTGGAAACCGTTGAACCTAAGGGAGAGGGGGCCCTTCAACTGGCCTTTGAACAGCTAAAGGCCCGCCTGGAAAAAGAGGGACTGTTTTCTTCTGAGCATAAACTGCCGCTACCACTACTTCCACAAAGGGTCTTTGTCATCACATCACCCACCGGCGCGGCAATCCATGACTTTATCCGGAATGCCAAGGAACGCTATCCGGGGGCAAGCATCGTACTCTGCCCGGCAAGTGTTCAAGGAGAGGGGGCTTCCGGAGAAATAATTGATTCCCTGAGAATTGCCCGGCATGTTGCCGAGAAAGGTGATATCATACTCCTCACTCGAGGAGGTGGCTCGCTTGAGGATCTCTGGGCCTTCAACGATGAGACCCTGGCCCGTGAGATTTTCAATTGTACCATACCTGTTGTCACGGCAGTAGGCCATGAGGTCGATTTCACAATTTCAGACTTTGTGGCAGATCACAGGGCCGCCACCCCCACTGCAGCGGCACAGCTCATTTTTCCCCGCAGGGAAGAGCTGATGGACAAGGTCGCAATCCTCACCAGGAGAATGATCCTTTCAAGTCACAACAGGTTAAAAATCAATCAACAGGCGGTTCAATTACTCCGTCATCAACTCAAGGATCCTATAAAAAAACTTGTGGAGCAGAGACTTCGTCAGGACGACCTTAATGCCGGGCTGTTGAGAGTCATGCAAGAAAAGATTGGTTTCTGGTCCCGGGGATACCTGAACCTGCGTGAAAGGCTCGTGGCACACGAACCGGGAAGACAGCTTGCCCTGGCCAAAGCCGAATCCTGCTCTCTGTCAAGGCGTTTGGTCCGGGCCGGATCGGTCTCTATTGAGAGAAAACGCCAATCCTTTGCCACATTGTCCGGAAAACTAAACGCAGTAAGCCCGCTTGCAGTCCTTGCCAGGGGCTACAGCCTGGTTTATCGGATATCCGGAGGGAAACTTGTAAAACGTGCTGATCAGGTGGCAGAAGGTGAACGTCTCCTGATAAGACCTGAAAAGGGTGCTATACTCTGCAAGGTATTGTCCACTGGAAAAAACCAGAACAAAGTACTATCTGAAACTGAATTAAGCGATTAGCTGTTAGCCATTAGCGTTTGGCTTTGAAAAAACAAGGCATTACATTAATTAAAAATAACACCCAACGAGTGAGGGTTTGTAATAGCAAAATATCCTGTAATCATTAAACTAATAGCTAACCGCTAAAGGCTAATCGCTCAACTTACCATGATATTAATAAAACAAAGATTTTTCTCATGCCTGCTCATGTTTTTTATGACGTGTTTTTTTTCCATCTGGAGCTGCAACCTGGAGGTAGAGGCTGGATCGTATCCGGTTTCGGTAAGTATGGAACCTGACAAGATCCCTCTGGGAGGCATCGCGCTGGCCACCATAAAAATAAATGACAAAATAAAACTCCTTAATGTCCAGTTTCTTGGAAAAAAAATCCCATACCACCTTGATCCATCCAGCCGGGATTACTTTGTACTCATTGGAGCAGGTCTTGATTGTAAGCCAGGAACCCACATCCTGACTGTCAAATGGCAGGGGCCTGATGGCTCTGACCTTTATTCCCACGAAGTCCGGATAATGGCACGGACCTTCCCGGAAGAACGTCTTTCCGTACCGGAGCGCATGGTGGAATTTCCCCCGAAAATCCTGGAGCGAGTGCTAAACGATCAGAAGGCAGTAAAAGAAACATGTAACAAAATTTCAAATAATCTTTACTGGAAAAGGCCTTTTATATGGCCTGTAAATTCCAAAATTCTCAGTCAATTTGGATTCAGGCGGATATTCAATAATAAGCCCAGAAGCCCTCACTCAGGAGTGGATTTAAGGGCCGCTGAAGGAACTCCTATCCTCGCCTCTAATTATGGAAAAGTGGCCATGGCCAGAGACTGTTATCTAAGCGGAAAGACAGTTGTCCTTGATCATGGCAAAGGCCTATACACCCTTTACGCGCACCTTGTCAGTTATAAAGTCAGCGAGGGGCAAGAAGTGGAACGAGGCCAGGTTGTTGGTCTTGCCGGGTCCACCGGACGGGCCACGGGGCCACATCTCCACTGGGGAGTGAGTCTCCTGGGCAAGAGACTTGATCCTGCAGAACTGATGGCCTTGCTTGGCACCTGAACTTGCCCTTTCCCGTCCCCTAAATCCCTAAATCCTCACAAACTTACCGAAACAAGAACAGACAATATTTTATATGTACTTAAATTTGCCATGGCAAATTTAAAGTGTTATCAAAAAAAGCCTTGATTTTTTCCTTGAAACAACATAAATTGTTTAAATGATGATTAAACGACATATCAGCAAAATCGCCTTTTCCAGAGATTTCGGGCGGCAAATGCGTTTTATTATCGGCCCTCGGCAAACCGGAAAGACTACTGTTGCAAAGAAATTTCTCAAAGGACAGAACTGCCTGAAGCTTTATTATAACTGGGATGACCGTAAAACAAGGGATCGGTATATAGCTGACTATCATTTTTTCGTTCGAGAATTATACAATGTAAAGCTATCAAATGGAAGGCGATGGCTATGTATGGATGAAATTCACAAGTATCCTGAATGGAAAAATGTCCTGAAAGATTTTTTTGATTCATTTGGAGAAGAAAACGGCTTTATAGTTACCGGATCTGCCAGGCTTGACATGATGCGTAAAAGCGGTGACAGTCTGGCAGGCAGATATTTTACCTTTCGTCTGAATCCTGTCACCTTAAGAGAACTGACAGGCAAATCTTTTCTTGAGCCTCCGGCAGATGCAGACGACTGGATAATGCAAAAACTGGATCACCCAACATATAAAGAAAAAGAGCTTTCCGCATTGTTGCGGTTTAGCGGGTTCCCAGAACCCCTGCTTTCTACTTCCGTTCGTTTTTACAACAAGTGGCGAACCGATTATGTCGACAGACTTATTCGCGAAGACATGAGGGATTTAACCAGAATTCAGGAGCTTGAAAATATTGCCACTCTCATGTATCTGCTTCCCTCAAAAATTGCTTCGCCTTTATCTATAAATTCCTTGACTGCAAATATTAAATGCAGTTTTGCCACAGTCTCCAACTACCTGAAGGCTATGGAACTGGGATACTTGATATTCAGGATTTCGCCATATTCTAAGAAAATTGTCCGATCCCTGACCAAGGAAAACAAAGTGTATTTTTTTGACTGGACAAGAATAAATGATCCTGCTGCACAATTTGAAAATTATATAGCGGTTGAGCTTAAAACGCTTTTGGAACTTTGGACAGATGCAGGAATTAGCAATTTCGACTTGCATTTCTTACGCGACCGTGACGGAAAGGAAACCGATTTCCTGATACTACGGAACAAGGAGCCATGGTTAATGGTTGAAGCTAAACTTTCCCGTTCAACCATAGATTATCATCATCGCAAGAACAGGAATACATTGGGAGGCATTTCTTTTGTTCAGGTTGTCAGACAGGAGAATATTGCCGAAAAAAGAGAGGACGGTCTTTACCAGATATCCGCTTCAAGATTTTTTGCATAACCATTTGCGCAAGCCCTGAAAAAGGAGAAGCCAACCGCAGCAAGTCGACCAAGAAAGTCATTCCGGTCGCAGTCGTCAAGAAAGACATCTTGGCGATTCAAACCCCTGGTGATGACATGATGAATCGCACCGGGGATATTGAGTCGTCTGTGTCGAGGCATGTCACCATAATAGTAACTCGCCAAATCACCATCAATTAAATTCTTTTTGAGAAATTCTTCCGGCTTTAAATAGCTTTCTCTGAGTTCGCTCTTTTTTATCATATATCGCACTGGCCTTTTCAAACTGCTTTAACTCATATTTAGTTACGCCGGTGTCGATTTTTCCGAGTATAGGAACATGCACCTTAATTGTAAAAAGAAAATAGTCGCATAATCCCCATCCTGCGCCCACTATTACAAATAATAACAACACACCGGTTAATTTATTCTGCTTCTGCATTACCAATTCCCTTTTTAACGGACGATCATTTCATTTATACACTTCTAGTATTGAAACTTACTGACTGATGAAACAAAGCAATGATTTGCCCAATTATGGTTGCAATGAATCCGATTTTATAACTACCACCCTCTAAAATTGGAAGTTCACCTATTTGGAGGGCGGCAACTACAAACAGCGCCACCCAGATCAGAATTGGTAATGACACACACGTTAAGCAAAGCTTTCTACTTCTACCAGAGACTATGGTAATGAGATTTAAGACGTGGAATACGATAGGGGATAAGGCAAAAAGTAAACCAAAGGTACCGATAATTATCCACTCATTACTCCAGCTCGACATGTCGAAGGCTTTCATTGAATATGACACTATGTTAGGGCCAGTTAACCTGCCAACCCAAGGAAGAAAGAATGAGATGACAACACAAGAAGAGGCAAGCATTGTGATTAAGTCGTTACGTTTTTCGTACTTCATTCGATCCTTCCTTCCTTTTAAATCGAGATATATTAACAATGGCATATACTAATAACGGTATTAGTCCTATTAGTACACCTACAGTCAGTCTGAATATCCAACCAGGGCTTTTCACTAGAAAATTGCCATCAGGTAAAATGACAGTTTCAAGTTCAATCCCCGCAAGAATCCCGATTATTGTAAAAATTGAGAAAATTATTGATAATCCAGCCTTCATAGCTCCTCGTACAAAGATCGCTTATAGAAACGTACAACAATTCCCCTTTTCGTTATCTCAAGCACCATGGGATCTCCAGCCGTTCTGGCACGCTTCTTAATGGCATGGTGCTCATATATGAATCCATGAGCAAAGAAGTTATATGGGACGACGACGTCTTCCAGTTCTGCAGGTCGCCTCAGAAAAGCCGGGTTGAGGAGGAGGATGTCCCTCACTGACATCTTCATTGGCTGATAGGTGAAGATGGCTCTTCCGTATGGATCGAGACTTTTCACCTTGACGTCAAAGTAGATTGCTTTGTCCCCCATCCTTATGTTTTCACTCATATTGAAAGGCGGATATCCGTCCACTTCTTCGAGTTCAAATTTTTTGTGGTCGCTTCTCACATAAGTCACCACATAGAAATTTTTGTCCAGCTTATCGATCCGGATTATCCGGGCGCTTTGCTTAAGCTTTTTCCATATTTTGTCCTCAATCTCGCTTATATTGCAGTCATACGACTCCCTGATCGGACCGCGGAAAACATAAAAGGAATAATGCGCCCAGGTCAGATTCTCGAAATCATGATAATCAAAAGAATTGGTAAGGGTATAAGGCCCCCTTCCTTCCGCTGTTTTAAGAACACCAGGCTGCCTTCTCGTAACATGCCAGGAATTATACCAGGTCCATGTCTTACCTGGAGACTCGATCTTTTTGTCTGATTGATTGATGACGATGTGCTGTCCTTGTTCAAACAAACGGGGATCTGTTTCTGAATAGATTCTTTGATTGGAAGCTGAATACGACAGTTTCATGGAAAGACAAGTGATGAAAATAAATCCAAAGAGAACTCTAAATAAGAACCTGTTCATTGACCTTACCTCATGCTTTTCGATGGGCATCAGAATTCTTCCATCAACCTATTGATTCGTTCTGTGCGCTCCTTGATTGCCGTATCCACTTCGCCAGCCTGGTAAGATTAAATCTTTTCTTTGGTCTCTTATCCAACCTCAAAAGCAATTACACCCCCAAACGCTCTGACGGGGATTTTCGTCGCCCCCACGCAGGAAAATAATTAGCCACCCGCTCGCTATGCTCACTCGACCCACACGGACACACACAGACAAAAAACCTTATCCGCTGGTGGACACACTAGCAGATAAATTGTCGGCGTCCCTCAGGCACGTACTGTTTTTGCCCTGCCATGTCGGCAGGATAAAATGTCTGTGTGGGTCTGTGTGGGTCTGTGGCTAATAAATGTATTTTCACGGTAAAAACCCATATTATTATTCAGCTTCCCAACCGGTGCTTCTTGAGCAAGATTTTTTCCCATAGCAATCCTATCTGCTGGTCTTGAGATTGAGATTTTCCATTTTCAAAGGTCTTGCAAACAATAGACGGTATACTGATCGATTTATTCAAATATTTTTTTGGATAGAGATGTGGTGTTGGAATAGGCTGCTTATGGGAGGTATTCATGGTTTGGCCACGCCATGAGGTGGTGGACGTTTTCCGCCGCCCATGGAGGGAAGTTTCGGAAGCCCCATGCTGTCACCATTGAGCAGTGCAGGGTCATGCGTCATATCGAGACTTGCAGGACTGCGGCCCTGGGTGGACATATAGAGGTCTGCGACACATACGGCGCGTAGCCAATTCTGACCAAGACCGCTACTTAACTCGCCCTATGATCACCTGTCCCTCGGCTTCGCCTTTTTTGACGGGATGTTGCGAGCCTCCGGTTGCCCTCGGCACCCACTTGTTCAAATAGAGGTAAATTTCGTTTACATCAATGAGGCCATCCTCGCTCAGATCAGCCGCACCCTTCAAACCTTCCAGCAGGTAGTAAGTGAAGTAGCCGTGACGAAGCTTATCCGACTCCTGGCTCACCTCGTTGGCATTGCTTGAGGTAAGGATGATGCGGCCCTTTCCCGCCCGGGCGATCCGGTCCAGGAAGGAATCGGAGATGTTTGCACGCCACCCTGGGGCCAGAATGGTCCTGCCCCCGCTTCCACCGCTATAACAACTGTCGGCAATAAAGATCACCCGTTGAGCCTTGATGCGGCTGAATATCCTGGCTATTTCGTTCATAGGAATGGCGGTGCTGTAAAGGTCCTCCGGATCAGAATTATAGGCGAGGATGTATTTGGTGATACCGTCTCTATCATCGCTTCCAGGGTCTTCCTCAGGTGCTCCGTGCCCGGCAAAGAATATTAGAACAGTATCTTCCGGCTTGTCCGCTTTTTTGCGGAGTTTGGTCCCGAGTAGAGATCTCATATTCAAAACAGTGGCTTCAGAATCATAGAGTTCAAAAAGGTGTTTCCGATCAAACCCCATGTTTTCCCTGAGATATTCAGCAAAGGCCCTGGCATCATTTCCTGCATAGTTCAGAGCAGGTATCTTGGAGCTTTGCCGGTAACGATTAATGCCGATTACAGCGGCCCACATCTCTCCCATTTCCGCTTCGCGATGGAGGGTAAGCGTCTTTGAACTTGACAGGTTTTCAATATCAAAGGCCGTAATGGTGATTTCATTCTTGCCCATACGAAGCGGTACCTTGTGATTGAATCTAAGCTCCCTCTGATCTCCGCTATCTTTGCCAACTACTCCGATTCCCCTTGATGTGTCCAAACGGCGGCCGTTCACAAAAATGTCAATATCGGCAACACCCTTGTCGTCTGCAATGTTCCCGGAAAACCTCACAAATTCCGAGGCAACTTTATTGTTGTTCCTGGGCGATGCAATTGCAATGACCGGCGGAGCGTTATAAATCGGCGGCGGCGCAGAATAGACCTGTTTAGGTCTCTGACCTGCGACAGTTATGACTTCTGCCTGCTCCGGGACGATATTCAGGGCGAGGGAGAGATCTTTGTCTGAAAAATCCTTCTGTTTGATGGTGAAATGAAGAGGAAGATTGCCTTCACTGGCCCTGTGCTGGACATTGATGGTGAATGTCTGAGATTCGCTCTCACTTCCTGAAGCAAGTCTGCCGATCCTCACCGTCTTGTCGCCGAGGAGACGCACGCCCTCTTTTATGTCGCCATCGGGTCCGGCGCCAATATTGAGGACCACGTTGTCAGCATCAAGCCGTCCTGTGTTTCTTACCTTGACGATAAGGTCTACGGTTTCTCCCTGCTCAATTACCCCGTTATTGTTGCGGTCAAGGATCTGATGCGCAATCTCGAAATCGGGCAATGTCAGTCTCACCGGTATGTTGATCCGGTCAGTGAGGCCTGGAAAATCCTGCTGGTCAAATTGAACACGGACATCCACGGAAGCATTCTGAAATGTCCTTGGGACTTTGAAGGCAAAGCGCAGGGGAGAATACTTGGAACCGGCCGGGATGTATTCTATTCTTGAATGCTTCTTGGAAAATACGAGTCCGTCGGACTGGAGAGAAACCCTGAGATTCCTTGCCTCCATCTTTCCTTTGTTGGCAGGAACGATTTCTATTTCTCCTTCCTCCCCGTTTTCGAGCACGTCATTTCCATTCCTATCTATAATTCTGTAAGTATAGGCAAGGACCGGCCGATGACTTTCCGTATTGATGGCGAAAACTTTCCTGGCTTCCGAGGCCCCACGGACATCCGAAGCCGTAAAATCAATCTCGATTTTCCCGCCCGAATACATGCGAGGGATGGAAAAGGCCAGATTTGCAGTCACTGTCTGGCCGGGCAGGATCTGGGGAATGGTGGCGCTTCTCCGGTTTACTTCAATACCCTGGTTGATGGATGCTATGGACAGTTTGACCTTCAGTGCCTTGCCGACACCATTGTTTCTGACGAACGGGATAAGCTCGATAGTTTCGCCGTTTTCAGGAATGCCGTTTCCGTTTCCCCTAGCAAGTCCTGTGTTTCCGTCATTGATCTTGTAACTGGCAATTGATAGGACTGGTTTTTCCAGGCTAACCGCAGGTACATTCAGGTTGTATTTCTTTGAGTCGTAACCGCGTTTCTCTTTGCAGACTATCCAGAAAGGCACAGTGCCGTCAGCCAGATCAAGATCGGATTTGATGTCGATTTTAACTTCCTTGGATTTACCGGGCTGGATGTCACCAACAGGGATAA
>DFBQ01000035.1 GCA_002367355.1 Deltaproteobacteria bacterium UBA3076
TGCGTATATGAAGGATGCCAAAATTCAATTGCCTCAGAATCGCTTTTCTCGAAGAAAAAAGCAATGCATGTGTCTTGTTTGGTGCAAAACGACTGTGAGGATACGGGTGGAGGTACAAAAGGGCGAATAACCTATTTGCCACAGTGCGATTTTAAAAAAATCCTGACTATCCTTTACCCTGCCTTTGTGTCCTTTCTCTATCCAACTTTTTTCTAACGCAAATGTATCCGTCGCGTTGACCACTGAAACCGAAAAGTTTCAACTCGGCCATCTTGGCATCGACTGAATACCGCACTTAGATCTCAGGCTATCTTACAAATGTCTGCTTAACACGCTTAGATTTCAAGAAATAGGGTACCCATATAAGAGTTCCAATAACAGCCTGCCCCAGCTCTATTGTGGATTGCGAATCAGATTGCGCTGCCACCGCCGGAACTAGATCGGATAGGAAAAAGTCGCCATAAACGAACACAAAGTTAAAAATAAGCAGAGATATCATTAGCATAGGCAATAATCGAGATTTTCTAAGAAAGAACCACAATGTGACTACTGACAGCGCAATAGTCAGAGAATTGCCGAATCCCTCGAATATGAGAAGTGGGCCAAAAAAAGCATGATACACTTCGGTTCCCGGAGTGGTGAGCGAACTCCAGTAGCCTTTTGCAAAAATTTGCCAATAGATATTATACATTTGTAAGGAGCCTTCAATGGGGGTAATAATCAAGCCTATAAGAGGGAAAATGAGCCAGCCCCCAATTCCTTTATACAGGGGTTCCGGTTTAAACTCCTCTTCAGGCGTGTGTATAATCTCGTATCCGCACGGACATCTTATTAGATCGTTATCGTTGAGAGAGCCGCACTCTGGACACTGCCAGGTCATAACATACCCCCTTCCATAAATAATAGCCTCTTGACTAATGTTGAATTTACCAGCCCCTCCACAATGATAGAATAAAGCGACTAAGCTTCTCGGGGGCTGGTGGAGTAATTTGTTATATGGTTACTTCGATTTACTTCTTGCATCTTTGTATAGCAAAATTGCGCCTGCAATAAATGCTGCGCCTATCCCTATTTTTATTGGATCAAAATCCCATCTGAGGCTGACGACGGTTCCAGGGCCAACAAGTCTTCCTCCTGTTTCTATTTTTTGACTAATACCTGATGCAATAGAAAACATCCCAATACCTGACAAAAGACTGACAAAGATAATGTAATATTTGTAAATTATATTTTTCATTGCAGTCTGCTCTCCTCATATAACGGGGCTGCGGATTTACCAGTCCGAGCTGATGCGGTTGTTTGGTTATACGCTCAATCAGATTCCCTTTTATTTTTGTAAAAAGCAACAATACCAATTCCGATAAAGGCAAGTAGTATTCCAAACACGACAATATATTTATAAGGAATAGCAAATCTACTTTTGCAATGGTCATCCCGTATTTTCAGATAAGGATTTTCTCTTGCCTGATTTCCTTGCAGTCTACTGTCTCCTTTCACAAGAACAACCTCAAGGTCCTGTAGCCTTGTGTTAGAAGAGACGCCTCTTGATGCAAAAAGTATTTCCATCAAAAACGCTGTGTGTGTTAAAGATGTAAAAGGGTATAATATTGATGGAACGAAGGTTCCAATGATTATAAGCAATACACCAAACTGCTTTGTTTTACTCTTATCAATAAGTTTCATCATCCTGAGCCTTATACCAAATTTTATAGTCTATTAACAAAGAAGCAATTTTCGACTGTTCGAGATTGTTTTCTGCACTGATTTTTCTTATCCTTTCCTCGATGGAAGGTCTGTTAAATTTCGTTTTAAGGCGCTCAAATTCTTCTACAGTTTTTGTCTTAGAGAGAGATAAAAAATTTTGTAATGAATCTTCTCGGCTAAACTCATTAATGATCTTGCGAGTTAACTCTGCATTCAAATCATACTTGATGGATAATAGAGAAATAAATTCGTCGCTTCCATTTTTTAGTATGATTTCTGTAAAATACTTGGATTTAGCGTCTTTTAATTTCTTTTTGTCGCTACTTTCATCTTTATCTGTGCAAGCCGCAGACGAAAGGGCTAAAATAACTATGAACAATAAGCTGATAATTTTTTTCATTTTCTCACGCGTACAACGCTGAACTCAGCGGCTGGCCCTAAAACCACCCCGTAAGGCCGCCGCGCTTCATCCAGTCCGCTGAAGTGATTTGTTAATCCTATCTTTTTCTTTTCAATTTCGTTTTCTGCAACTCTTAAGGGTCGAATAAATGCTATATGCCAACATAAAAAAGCCCCCAACAATGAGGGCATATACCGTGACCAAACCGACTTTACCTGCAATGGCAATTTGATGTTTGCCATCGACATAATATCCCTTGGTTTTTATATCTTTAAGCCAGGCAAATCCTAGAAACATGAGCATTAGACTCATGAAATAACACCAAAACAATGACGACCATTTTGATCTTTTGTCATTATTTGATTTTGAATCTGAGTTCTGCTGTGGCATTTCCATTTTTTTTAGGGGGTTAACATTATATATTAAGCAGAGTCTGCTTTTTGAATTTTTAAAAAACGCCAAAAATCAAGAAATCCATACATGAATATAAGTAAAAAATCAAGAAGATGGCATTTTTGACCAAATATTGGGCCGATACGGCCAATAAGGTAAGAGAGGACATGTGCTTCTTGAAGGCGTGCTTTTTTCAAATGAAGCCCGGAAGTCTGCTTTTTTATGCTTATTTGAGTATTATGCAGAGTCTATATAATTATGAGGATTTGTTATTTTGGGGGGGTGCAGTGGAACATTGCAGGTCCTATTTTTGAATCGGAGGCGCCATAAAATTAATTTCGTGTGCCATTTCTGCCTGCGAGGCATCAAAGAACATGAGCTATTTCTAACTTCCGAAACGAAAAGGCTGTCCTTAATGGAATCCTTATTGCATTATGGCACTTGAAAGCCTATTACCCCGAAGGGTTGAAAATTATTTGCTTTTGGTGGATTGAAGCTTGAATTTACTGTCAGTTTTGCTTGGGCAGGTATTCAGCAAAAGCCGGTTTATCCGTTTTAAGCAGTTTTCCGATATGTAGTGATAGAATATCGTTTCTTGAGCGATTCAGAAAGTCAGCCGACAAGCATCATGTTTTGGGAATAAGTATTACTCAATAAGGAAAACAGGCATCGGAGATTAATCATGGGGGGAAAATACCTTTTAAAACTGACATTGGCTTGCTGGCTGGCGCTTATCGTATGTGTGAACTCAGGCTGGGCATCTGATGTGACGGATCGCTGCCAGCAGCCTAAGATTTCCGCAGAGGAGTTTTTGGCTGGTTATGAAGGGACGGCTGATGTGGCGGATCGCTGCCAGCAGCTCTACAATAATGGTCAGTACGAGCAAGCGTTTCCAGTGTGCAGCAAGGCCGCGGAACAAGGGGATGTCGATGCCCAATACAATCTCGCGGCGATGTATGCTAATGGCAAAGGCGTTAGTCAGGACTATGCCAAGGCTGTAAAGTGGTACCGAAAAGCCGCAGAACGGGGGGATGCCGATGCCCAATTCTATCTCGGCTGGATGTATGCTAATGGCAAAGGCGTTCGGCAGGATTATGCCGAGGCGATAAAGTGGTATCGTAAGGCTACAGAACAGGGGAATGCTCTTGCCCAATACAATCTCGGCTTGATGTATTACTCTGGCCAAGGAGTCCAGCAAGACTATGCTGAGGCTCTAAAGTGGCACCGCAAGGCTATAGAACAACGGAGTGCCGTTTTCTTTCTCGGCAGTATGTACCGCAACGGCGAAGGAGTCCATGAGTACGATGCCGAGGCTTTGAAATGGTATCGAAAGGCCGCAGAACAGGGGGATACCGAGGTCCAATGCATTCTCGGCTGGATGTACGGTTATGGCGAAGGCGTTCAAGAGGACTATGCCGAGGCGGTAAAGTGGTACAGCAAGGCCGCTGAACAGGGGGATGCCAGAGCACAATTAATTCTTGCGTTGATGTATGTTAGTGGCGATGGTGTTCAACAGGACTATACCGAGGCGGTAAAATGGTTTCGCAAGGCCGCTGAACAGGGGAATGCCCGAGCCCAATGCGATCTAGGCAGGATGTATGCTAATGGCAAAGGCGTTCAGCAGGATTATGCCGAGGCGATAAAGTGGTATCGAAAGGCCGCAGAACAGGGATTTGGCGAGGCCCAATTCTATCTCGACTGGATGTATGAGTCTGGCTGGATGTATGAGTCGGGCAAAGGCGTTTGGCGGGATTATGCCAAGGCTGTAAAGTGGTACCGAAAAGCCGCAGAACGGGGGGATGCCAGTGCCCAATTCAATCTCGGCTGGATGTATCACTTTGGCAAGGGCGTTCAGGACGATACCAAGGCTGCCAAATGGTATCGGAAAGCCGCAGAGCAAGGGGATGCTGACGCTCAGCGGTCCCTGGGATTTATGTACGAGTATGGCAAAGGTGTTCCTCAAGACTACACGGAGGCTGCCAAATGGTATCGAAAAGCAGCTGAACAGGGAGATGCAGATGCCCAATTCAATCTCGGCTGGATGTATGCTAATGGCAAAGGCGTGCTGCAAAGCGGTGCAGCGGCAGCCGATTGGTATTACAGGGCCGGGCTTTCCTATCTGAAGGAAGGCAAAAAAGATGATGCATTGATGTGTATGGAGCGGACCAAGGGCCTGAAAACCGAATTGCATCTGACCGTGCCCAACGCCTTTCTCGCTGATAAGCTGTTGGCTACCATTTACGGAGGCGGTGTAGCCAACGGCCAGCGCCGGGGAAAAATCCGGAAGTAAAACAGGATACCGTCTCGTTTGCCACAGGCTGGCCAGTGCTGGGTGGGTTCATGGTGACCAACTATCACGTCGTGAAAGGGCATGAGGAGTTCCTGCTGCTGTGCAAGGATGGACAGAAGATTCCGGCGGCCATAGCCGCTTACGATTCCGCAAACGATTTGGCGTTGCTCAAAGCCACGAAACCGCGCAAACTGCCCTCCGCACTGCCATTGGCGACAAGACCGGCACGTGTAGGGGAAAAGGTGTTCACTATCGGTTATCCGCATCCCACCCTGATGGGCGCGGAGCCAAAGCTCACCGATGGTATCATCAATTCGCTGACCGGCATTGGGAACGATCCGCGCACTTACCAGATCAGTATTCCTGTGCAAGCAGGCAACAGCGGAGGGCCGCTGCTGAACATGAATGGCGAAGTGGTCGGCATCGTCACGGCTAAGCTGAGCGCATCCGAGGTATTCAAGTGGACGGGCGATTTACCGCAGAATGTGAATTATGCGATTAAGACACCTTACCTTTCCGTATTGCTATCCTCCACACCGGATGCTGCAAATATCCGGGAACTACCTTCTGGCAAAACAGACCTGCCGACATTGGCATCCAGAATCGAACCATCAGTGATGATCGTGATTGCGGAATAGTCCGACTGGCGGTGCAGGTAGCTTAGGGATAGCGACTGATAAGAAATCGTTTCTTGAGCGATTCAGAAAGCCAGCCGGCAAATACCCGAGAACTGATTGAGACACAGGATAAACAGGCCTTCCAAATCCCTCCATACCGTTTCTTGTTATTCGCTAACTCTTATGTATATGCCTTGAGGGGATGGATTGTCAAATTAAAAGAGTGATGTCGAGTAGAAAGGAAAAATTAGATTATCCCCAGCCGAATCTTTGACCGGCAATGACCCATGAAAGGGTGTTTGCATGATCCTCCTCTATTCGCAGCCGATCAAATGTTTTTTGGTGCATGTTTTTTGGTTTGAATAAAATGGGTTCCATCAAGTTGTTGCTTGCTCCTAACCGTTCTCTAATCTTCCTCGCTTTCTGCATAAGCCGATCTGCTCTGCTTTCCTGCTGGCTGGCATAAGTTAAATTATAACAATGGCGGCAAAGGAAATATTTTCCTGCACCATAGAGAACCGCTACCCTTTGCCAGCATCGTGAACACAGAAACCATGTCCTTTGTCCACCATAATTGCAAGGTGTCCGGTCAAATGAAATGGCCTGTTCAACGTCTTCCCATTCTCCACCATTTAGCCGGTATCGGTAATTAAGAATCATACGATCTGTTTCCATCCTATAGTTGATGAAGCCGGTCTGTTCACCACGTCTTGACCATGACAATGAACCAACATTGCCAGGCCGAAGATACCCTTGCTTTTTCAACCACCGAATATCAAGCCAGTGCTGGCTTTCAGTGGTTGTTTTTGAATCCCACCTGTTTCCTGAACCATATCCACCCATATCTCACCGTCTGTTTTTATCGAAATCATTAGGCAAATCATAATTAAAATGAGTATTTATTTTATCCATAATGTCACTCCTCTCTTTTTCGATTTTCAGAAACTCATTACCATAAATTCTTATGAAGAAGTATTATATATATGAACCCTGGTGGATGGAGCGTCGATGACACCAGAGTGAGGGTTCCCGATAATATCAGCAGACACAATTCCCTTTATTCAGCCTCAACCCGTCCGCCTAAATATTTATGCAGGAATTTTTCCATGGCCCGGTAGAAATCAAAGCGGTTTTCTTCATT
>DFBQ01000235.1 GCA_002367355.1 Deltaproteobacteria bacterium UBA3076
AAACGGTTCAGATTGTGGTTCGTTCCTCACACAATCTAACCTTATTCGTTAGGGATGATTGAGGTTCGGATCCTCAAATCGTCGGATGATCGAACCCGCTTGTGTACGCCCCCATTTCTTTTATTGCCAAGGATTGTATAAGGCAACACCGCTAGGTTCCATATCAGATAGATTGCGGGTTACTACTACCAAATTGTAAGATAGACCGGTTGCAGCAATAAGCCCATCAATGGTTGGCATAGCCCTACCTTCTATCTCTGTCTTACCTTGCACTTGACCCCATATCATAGCAACTTGGCTATCAATTGGCAAAATTCGCTTCCTAAACCGCTCCCGCAGGTCATACTCAACCCATAAATGAAGCTTCTGTTTTCTTTTTGCATCGGCACTCTTTTCTATTCCTTTGTGGATTTCTCCCAGAGTTAATACGCTGATGTAAAAAGTCTCTTCATTGTGCTTACGGAGCCATAACATCACCTTTTTTGATGGTTCTGGCTTAATGACTTCAGAAATTACACAGGTGTCTAACAAAAAATTCATATTTCAATGTCTCGGGGCAAATCTTTATTACGAGTAATTTCCAGATTGACTCCGGCAAGCGGGGATTTTCTGAGAAAGCTCACCAAGTCTGTTTTTGGACGTGTTAATCTTCGATATTCCTCAACAGATAAGACGACCGCCGCTTCCTGACCATGCTTGGTTACGATTTGAGGCCCATTTTTCCGGGCCCTTTCAACCAAATTGCTGAATTTGTTTTTAGCTTCCTGTAACTGCCAAACGCCCTTTTCCATTTTTTCACCCACAATCAAATTATGTCCAGTCTGTCTAGATTATAAAAAGAAACGATTTCTATGTCAAATAGTTGTGAAAGCTGGGGGACATTTAAATTCGCATCCATTAGCGGTTACAGTCACGTTCGCGGTATCTGCCTCAAAAGGAGTGGAAACGGACCGCTGAAGCATTGCAGGACTTTTTCCGCCACAATGGATATCGACAGGCCCTTCTCCCCTTCCCTCTTGAGTCTTCCCTCTATGGCGAGTACCTCGTTTGTCAACACCTCTTTGGCCCACTGTTTTTGGATACCGGGAAACATCACAAAATCTATAAGGCCTGACTCATCCTCCAATGTTGCGAACATGACCCGCTTGCCTGAGCGTGTAGGCGGGGTGTGGACCATAATCATGAGACCTGCCACCTTTATTCGTCGGCCGGAGGGGATGCTGCGCAAGTCCCTTGCCCGGAGAATGCCGTCGGCCATCAGCCAGGGCCGGAGGACAGCCATGGGATGGGCAGTGCAGTAAACCTCCATGGTTCGATGCTCAATCCATACCTGCTCAACAAATGGCAACATATTGGACAGGCCTCAATCTGTCGGGCAGACCTTTCAGCGCCCCGGACAAGATCAACCTGGACCGTGCATTGGCCGGAAGGGATACCCTCACGAAAAAATTCTCCCAGCTCGGGAAAAGTCCGTTTTCTTCCCGCTCGGATACAATCCGTTGGGCAAGCCACGGCCCTATGCCGCGAATGACCACAAGCGGGACGCGAATTCCGTCTCCTTCCGCCCTGTATTCAAGACGGCTTGAGTTGATATGTGGTGGATGGATGGGAATACCCTGACGCCGTGCTTCATTCAAGATTACCCAAGGGGGATAGGAGCCCACGTGTCCGGCATTCAGCAGGCCGAGATAAAAGGCCCTGGGGTGATGGGCTTTGAGCCAGGCACTCTGATAGGTTATGTGCGCAAAGGCAACTGCATGGGCCTTGCAGAACCCAAATGCCGCAAAGGTCGCTACCTGCCGGAATACCTCCTCTGCAAGCTCTGTACTGTGGCCTTGCCTTATCGCTCCATCCATAAATTGTGTCTTAAGCCTGGCCATTTCTTCAGAAGAGCGGTCTTTGGTCATGGCCCTGCGAAAGGCATCGGCCACGGCGTAGGAGAAACCTGCAAAGACATGGACCACGCGAAGCACCTGTTCCTGGAAGACTATAACGCCGCAGGTCTCCTCAAGCATGGGCCTCAGGTCCGGATGGAGAAATTCTATGGGCTGACGCCCATTCCGCCGGGCTATATAAGTCCGCACCATGTCGCCCTTTACAGGTCCGGGCCGGAAAAGGGATATCTCTGCCACGATATCAGAGAACTCTCCGGGCTGAAGCCTTCCCAGGAGATGACGCTGGCCGGGGGATTCCAGTTGAAAGACCCCAAGGCTCTCAGTACTTTGAAAAAGGGCATAGGTGGGGCAATCATCAAGGGGAAGTTTTGCAAGGTCCACATCTATTCCCTCTTGCCTCAGGATTTCCTCTGCCTTGCGAAGAGCCGTGTGCATCCTTAAACCCAGGATGTCCAGCTTCAGGAGCCCTAAGCAATCCACATCATCCTTGTCGAGATGTCCTACGGAAAATCCTTTGGATGACGCACTGACCGGAGTCCAGTCGGTGATATCATGAGGGGCAAGTAATACGCCTCCGAGATGGACAGAGGTCTGAAACGGGAGTCCCTCAATGTGCGTAGCAAGTGATAGGAGCATCTGTTCATGGCGAAGGGGAGAGTTCTTCAGCTCCGGAAGCCGGGTCATGGCCTTTTCAAGCCCTATCCCACGAAGCGACCAGGGAAGGCACTTTGTCAGACGGTCTATCTCATAAAGTGGATAGCCCAGGGCCCGTGCCGCCAGACGCACGGCACTTCTCACCCTGAAGGTCTGTACTGTTGCTACCATGGCCGTCTGCATTGGAAATCGGTCCATAAGCCGTCTTATGACCTCGTCTCTCCTCTCAGAGTCAAAGTCTATATCAATGTCCGGCATATCTCCCCGGCCCTGATTGATGAACCGCTCAAACAAGAGACCGTGTTCTATGGGGTCAGGGCCTTTATAAAGCAGATGCGCCACCAAGGAGCCTGCTGCAGAACCCCGGATGCTGTGTCTGATGCCGTGACTCTTTGCAAACTCTACCACTTCCCTTACCAGGAGAAAGAAGTCTGAAAGCCCCTTGCCCTTGATGACTTCGAGTTCCTGATCAAGTTGTCTGATATACTCCGCCTTCACCGGAGACCGGCTGCGCGCAAGTTCTTGAAGGGCAGTTCTTGCCAGAGTGGAATCCGCCTTTTCTTTTTTGAGCCGGAACCTTGGCGGATGAAGCTTTCCCACTGGAAAGGCGAACCTCCTGCACAATTCTGTCACCTTCTTTGTATTTACCAGGGCCTCTGACCATGGGATCCGTGAGGCCATGGCCTGTCCGGGTGTCAACCAGAAGCTGTTATTGGGAAGGGGATTTATCTCCCTGTGATGATGCTGTTTCTGGATACCAACCAGTGTCTGATGCAGGATGTAGTCATCAGGACTGAGGAATGCCACCTGATTTGTTGCTATAACAGGGACCTTGAGTCTTTTAGCAACCTGAACAAGTATCTGATTGGTCTCCATGTCTTTGGGAAGACCGTGATGCTGAAGGACGACAAAAAGATCCCCGGCGAATATCCGTTTGAAAGGCAAAAGTGATATCCCCGCCCCCTCTACGTTGCTATTTTTGGCCAAAATACGTGGTCTTGAGCCGTATCCTCCTGCAAGACAGATCAAGTCCCCGGACCATTTTCTTATATGGTTTTGCAGGACCATTGGCTTGCCTGTTCTTGTATTCCCCATCCCGGCCGTTATGATCTTGCACAGGTTGCCGTATCCTTTGAAGGTCTTTGCGATCAAGGTTATCCATGAGCCGTCCCACAGGCACACTTTAG
>DFBQ01000114.1:0-7744 GCA_002367355.1 Deltaproteobacteria bacterium UBA3076
GCCACGGCCTTCTGCCCCCTGGCCTTAACCGCATCCACCAAGGCCTTTGGCGTAAATGTCCCCCAAAGGAAAGAATACGCACTATGGACCTCAAGATGGCAAAAATTATCCATATCCTCCAACACCTCCGGTGATGAGGTTATTTTGACGTTAAGATAGGGTTATTATGGAATTATTATCTTAGCTACGAATTATGAACTATAAAAACTACGAACCACGAACTATCAGCTACGACCTTCTTCGTATAACTCCTACCAATCTTCCGAGAATCTTTACTTTGCCTCGCTCTCTGCCACGAAAGACCAGCGGGGGATAACGGCTGTTGGCAGCGTGCAGTTCGACTGCGGTGCTTTTTCTGCGAAGCACCTTGAGTGTGGCCTCAGGCAGGGTGTTATCCACCATGACCGCCACGATCTGGCCGTTGTCCGCATTGTCTTGTGGCCGGATGATGGCAAGATCTCCATCCGCTATATATGCCTCGATCATGGAGTCTCCCTGGATGCGAAGCGCAAAACACTCATCAGCTCCAAAGAGACTCGAGTCCACAGGAAGTTCCTCGTCTTGATTTTCCTGTGCATGTATGGGGACTCCGGCTGCAATTTCTCCGAGTAGGGGGATCGACTTTCTGGGCGGCTCTCCCGGCAACCGCCAGGATCGTTTTTTGCCCGGAGTGGAAACAAGATGTCCTTTTTCTTCGAGTAGTCGTAAAATCCGATGGATACCTGCCGGACCCTTTAAGCCCAAATGGGCACATATCTCCCGGACAGACGGTACGATACCTGTCTGCTGCTGACACATTCGGATAAATTCAAGGACTGATTTCTGGCGTGGAGTTAGATTCATAAATACATTATATGAACATTTGTTCATATATCAAGACATTTTTTAATTTTGGTCTTGACGCAGCGGGGAATTATCAGCCTTTCTCAGACAATCAGGCTCGTACTTTGTGGCAGGCCCCGCACCTATCACATATTTCGGGAATACAAAAAGCAGTTTGCTTGGCCCTTGATGCCCTGTTCCACTCTTTCCACAAATATTCTCTGCGCACTCTGTGGTCTACGACCTCCCAGGGGAAATTCGTGTCCCTACCCAGGGTTTTGTAATACATATCGACTGAGAGACCAGCTTCTTTCATGGCCTTGCTCAAGGTGACTCCTCTGAGCGCCACTGCCTCCAAAACAGGTGCAAGCCTCCTGTCACCTCTGCTCAATATTGTCTGGAAAGTGGCCTCACGCACAGAGTCCAGTTGCAACTTCACATTGGGCAGACGACGCAGACCTTTTTCCAGTATTCGCCTTCTACGTTCAAGTACTGACTTCTTTACAGCCCCGGCCCACTGCATTGGAGTCCATGCCTTTGGCACAAAAGTACTGACTGACACTGTTATAGAGCCCAGATGACCCCTTGATCGGCCAATTGGTCTGACAGTACGCCTAATTTTATCAACCAGATCCACGATACTGTGGACGTCTTCGTCGGTCTCAAAAGGCAAGCCCAGCATGAAGTAGAGTTTCAAGTTCGGAATTCCGCCTGATACAAGCGTCTCTGCCGCCTCCAGGATTACATCTTCATTAAGATTCTTGTTGATGATCTGCCTCAAACGTTGAGACCCTGCCTCCGGTGCAATAGTTGCCAACTTGGCATCCGAGGCCTTGAGGAGACGGACAATGTCCTGAGTGATATCATCGGCCCTGAGGGATGAAAAGGCGAGCTTCAGTCCTTCGTCCAGGAGCCTTCCGCAAAGTTGTTCAATCTCCTCCCTCCCAAGAAACTCAAGGCCGACCAGCCCCACCCGGTCAGTATCCTTGCGTTCTTGAAGTGCTGCATTAAGACAGTCAAGGGGCCATTGTCTTGGAGGTCGATACACAAATCCCGCAGCACAGAACCTGCAACCCCTCCCACACCCCCTGGCAAGTTCTATTAAAAACATATTGGAAAAAACAGAATCCGGGCTGAGGATCCTGGTGTGCGGAACCAGTGGAGTTATAGATTGGGAATCTGGAAAAAAGATGGCTGGAACAATAGGAAAAGGAAAGCCATGCCCATACTCCCACTCGACCAGATCTCCTGAGGCATTATAAAGAGGCCTGTAAAATCTTGGGACATAGACCCCGGGGACATTGTCCACAAGCTGTTTTAATCGTTCAGTTCTTGAAAGGCCCTGGTCAGTGAGTTCAGGCAGGCATAAGACAAATGCCCCTGAAATGGCCTCGAAATCGCCAAGAAGAAAGGCATCCACAAAAGGGGCTATGGGTTCAGGATTGATCTGGGTGGCAATTCCACCTGCCAGTACAATAGGTTCCCGGTCATGACGATCTTCAGACCTGAGAGACAGCCCTGCTGCTTTCAGGGCCTTTACCATGTTTTGATAATTGGACTCAAAGCTTACTGAGAAGAGTATGAGATCAAAGTCCTTCAGAGGTCTGGAAGATTCTTCCGAAAGCCAGGGGGAATGGGGAATTTGGTGATTTGGTGATTTGGTGATTTGGTGATTTGGCACAAAAAATCTCTCAGCCACCACCCGGTCTTCGGCATTAAGCCTGGCATAGACCGACTGGAGGCCGAGATTGGACATGCCTACAGAGTAGACATCAGGGAAAATCAGGGCTATGGATGTACGATCGGCCCACTTTTTCCGAATAGCACCTTTCTCATTCCTCGGAGTCCTGCTCCATCTTGGCGAGGTCTTCAAATCGTAGATCTATTCCCAGTATACCGACAATCTCATCTTCATCATTGCGGATCGGGCCTGACACTGTAATACAGAGGGCACCGGTGATCCTGGATGTATAAAATTCACTGACATGGATCTCGCCATCCTTTATGGGCTCAATAAACCAGGGACGGGCGGAAAAATCGCTATCCAACTGGTAGTTTGCATATTTAGCCCTATCTTCCAGATGAGTAAAGTTCTGGGTGATCTTGCGTCCGTCTGCATTCACCACGTAAAGGAACTGAATAAAAGGATTATCGTCAAGGATTTGGATAAAAACAGGCTTTGCAAGTTCAGGATCCATGGAGCGTATCTCTTTACGATCTATCAGGTCTTCCACCAGGTGGAAGGCCAGTTCATGGGCCTTAAGCTTAAGCTTGTCAAACTCGGAGATGAAGAGCTCGGGCAGGTACCTTCTGGCAAGGATATTCATCTCTTCATTTGACATGGAGGTAACCCTTCCCTGCTCATACTCTCTCATAACCTGCTTGTATATCCGCACAACTCCGGGATGACGTTTATCGATCCTTTGTTCACCATCCAGTTCCCTGTGTGCATTTATCCAGTGTGCAATACCTGCTGTACCGGATTTGTCGGAAATAATAACCGCTACCGGCCTACCGAGGATCTTGCCCGTGTCGAATATATTGTAAATCTCCTCGTTCTTGAGCAGACCGTCTGCATGTATGCCCGCACTGGTGGCGTTGAAATTCTCGCCAACCAGGGGATAGTTCTTGGGAATATGTACATCGAGTTCCCTCTCAAAATATCTGGCCATCTCTGTAATGGCCTTTGTGTCTATGCCATCATCGGTCCCCCTCAGGGCTATGCGCTCTATTAATACCGCCTCTATGGGAGTATTGCCTGTACGCTCGCCGAACCCCAGCAAGGTACCGTTTACAGCGCCACACCCATAGAGCCATGCCGTGGTGGCGTTAATCACTGTCTTGTGGAAGTCGTTGTGGCCGTGCCACTCAAGGAGTTCTCCCGGCACTCCGGCGTCATCTATCATTGCCCTTACCAGCTTCGAAACACTCCTGGGAAGAGCCGCACCAGGGTATGTAACGCCATAACCAAGGGTATCACACAACCTGATCTTAATATCTATCCCACTCTCTTCTCGCAACTTCATAAGCTCTATTGCAAAAGGCACGCAAAAGCCATACATATCTGCCCTGGTAATGTCCTCAAAATGGCAACGGGGAACTATTCCCAGATCCAGGGCCTCCTTAACTATGGCCAGATAGGCATCCATGGCCTGGGCCCTGGTCTTTTTGAGCTTCAGATATATATGATAATCAGAGGCAGAGGTAAGGATACCCGTCTCACTCAGGCCCATTTCCTTTACGAGCTTCAGGTCTTCGGCCTTTGCCCTTATCCACCCTGTAATCTGTGGGAAGTCATATTCCTTCTCCCTGCACTTCTCCACAGCTTCTTTGTCCTTGGAGGTGTACAGAAAAAATTCAGACTGACGGATTATCCCCTTTGGGCCTCCCATACGGTGCATTAAATCGAAAATATAGCTAATCTGTTTCACAGTGTATGGGGGTCGTGCCTGCTGGCCATCCCTGAAGGTAGTATCAGTTATGAGCATGTCTTCGCATGGAGATGGCATCATATGCTTGTGGTCAAAATCAATTTGACACACCTCATCATATGGATAGATATCTCTCATCAGATTGGCCTGGGAGACATCCTGAAGATTGAAATTCCAGTATTCACCACCTTGGCGAACCAATAATCTGCGTCCAGGATTCCACTTTGCCATAAAAACTCCTTAGTTAAACAAAATTGTAAATTGTGAATGTTGAATGTTGAATTAAGGTATATATCTCTTTAATTATTTTTCCACAATTCAACATTCAGCATTTACAATTCAACATTTTCTAAATTTTCCATCCGGGTTTCAAATAAAGCTCAGCCAACTGAGCCATACTTACATTTGCAGGGGCATGGGTCAAGAGACACTGGGCCTTCTGGGTCTTCGGAAAGGCCATAACATCCCTTATGGTATTTTTTCCTGCCATAAGCATTACCAGACGGTCCAGGCCAAAAGCAATACCTCCGTGAGGCGGCGCCCCATATGACAGGGCATCAAGAAGGAAGCCAAATTTGTCCCGGGCATCTTCTTCGGAGATTGATAGAGCCCTGAAGACGGCTTCCTGAACGGAAGTCTGGTGAATACGAATACTGCCTCCACCTATCTCAACTCCATTAAGAACCAGGTCATAGGCCCTGGACCTCACGTTCGCAGGGTCGCTGGATAACAATTCCAGATCCTCGGTCCTTGGGGAAGTAAATGGATGGTGCAAAGCCACAAACCTTCCCTCATCTTCATCATATTCTACCAGAGGGAACTCAGTAATCCATATAAAATTAAATTTTCCTTCAGGAATAAGATTCCGGCGCCTGGCAAGCTCCACCCTGAGCTCTCCCAGGACCCTGTATACCACGGCCTTTTGATCCGCCCCGAAGAACATTATATCTCCCGGAGCCGCATCTAACTGCTGTACTATTGCTATTTTTTCTTCCTCAGAGAAAAATTTCGCTATGGGTGACTGCCAGGAGGCGTCTTCCTTTATTTTTACCCAGGCAAGCCCCTTGGCCCCAAGGCCTATTGCAAACTCAGTAAGATCATCCAGGACCTTCCTCGAAAGATCACCCATGCCTTTTGCATTTATGGCCTTTACCACACCGCCGGCAGAAACCACCTTCTGAAAGACCTTCAGCCCGCATCCGGCGGCAATGTCCGATATATCGCAGAGCTCCAGGCCAAAGCGCGTATCCGGACGGTCGGTCCCGAAACGACCCATTGCCTCATGAAAGGTCAACCTCCGAAACGGTGTCTTAATGTCCTTGCCCAAAGCCTCCTTAAACAGGAAGCACATCAGGCCCTCTATCAGGTCAATAATGTCGTCTTCATCAATAAAGGACATCTCCATATCCAGTTGTGTAAACTCAGGCTGACGATCAGCCCTCAGGTCCTCGTCCCTGAAACACTTGACTATCTGGTAATAACGATCAAGGCCCGAGATCATAAGGATTTGTTTATAGAGCTGGGGAGACTGTGGTAGGGCATAAAAGCGACCCGGGTTAACCCTGCTGGGCACAAGGTAGTCCCTGGCACCCTCAGGGGTACTCCTTGTCAGCATAGGGGTCTCGATCTCGAGAAAGTCCCTGCTATTCAAATAGGACCTCATGGCCTGGCAGACCCTGTGCCGCAGATTTATGCTCTCAACCATGTGGGGTCTTCTAAGGTCCAGATAACGGTATTTTAGCCTCAGGTTCTCAGATACTTCCCCTTCCTCATCAAGGGAAAATGCAGGGGTCTTGGAGGTGTTCAAAATGCGCAGATCACGGCATGCGACTTCTATCATGCCGGTCTTTATCTTTGGATTCTCCATGCCCTCGGGTCTTCTGCGGACCATGCCTTTTACTGCAACAACATACTCACTCCTGAGACTGTGGGCCTTTTGATGTGAATCAGCGTGTACCTCAGGTGCAAATACCACCTGGGTGATCCCTTTGCGATCGCGAAGGTCTATAAAAATAAGCCCTCCGTGATCCCGCCGCCTGAGCACCCATCCCATCAGCACCACGTCCTGGTCCAGGGCCGTCTCTGTAAGACTATAACAATCATGGGTACGCTTCAGCCCATCCATTAAATCCATTCAATCTACCTCTTTAAGGTTACTTCCTTTTTTTAATTCAAAATTTAGAATTCAAAATTCAAAATTGTGTCTGAACGGCCTTTTCGTTCAGACACTAACCAGCCTCTCCACTGCTGAAATCACATCATCAACAGGTACCTCGTGCTGATCGCGGGTCGTCATATCTCTAAGCACCACCTGTTTTTTATCAAGCTCGTCTTCTCCCACTATGAGCACATAACAGGCCCCTGCCCTACCGGCCTGCTTCATCTGGGCCTTAAGGCCCTTTTCCTCGTATGACATCTGCACAGCCAGTCCTTGATGGCGCCAATGTTTTATCCATGGCATGACCTCTTTTCTGGCCTTGGGACCCAGAGCCGCTATAAACAGATCAATAGATGGTCCCTTCTTATCCTTTCCAAGGAGCAGCAACAACCGGTCAACCCCGATTGCCATTCCGACTCCGGGAAGATCGGGGCCGCCCAGGGCCTTTAAGAGGCCGTCATATCTGCCTCCTGCAGCCACTGTGCTCTGGGCACCCAGGTCAGGAGAGACTATCTCAAAGGTGGTCATCACATAGTAATCAAGCCCCCTTACCAGGTAAGGATTTATGACAAATGGTATGTCCAGTGTCTTAAGAAAGGCCAAGACCTTCTCCATGTGGTCTGCACACTCAGGACATAGATATTCCCTGCTGAGGGGTGCCTTGGCCATGATTTTCCTGCAGGCTTCGTTTTTACAATCAAAGACCCTTAGAGGATTTATCCGGCTCCTTCTTTGGCAGTCAGGGCAGAGATCCTGAAATACACTCTCAAGATATACCTTCAGATCATCCCTATACATGGGCCTGCATGCAGGGCAACCCAGGGAATTGATTTCCAGACGCAGATCCTTGAGTCCAAGCTGCTCCAGAATGTCCCATGCCATCCAGATGACCTCAGTATCTGAAAAAGGGGCCTTTGTTCCCATCACTTCCACATTTATCTGATGAAATTGACGGAGCCTGCCCTTTTGAGGCCGTTCATGCCTGAACATAGGCCCTGATGTAAACAGCTTCAACACCGGAGACTGGGCAAAAAGCTTATGCTCGTTTACTGCCCTTACAAGACCCGCTGTTGCCTCAGGCCTGAGGGTCAGAGAATCACCGCTACTGTCGATGAATGTGTACATCTCCTTTTCAACGATATCAGTGTGTTCGCCAATACTTCGAGCAAAAATCTCGGTCTTTTCCAGCAAGGGAATACGTATTTCTTTCAAACCAAAGGCATTGAAAACACTGCGGGCAAGGGACTCAACTCGATGCCAAAGCTCGATCTCATCAGGCAATACGTCCTTAAATCCGCGAACAGCTTTTATAGGCACTTCCGGCTCCAGTTCT
>DFBQ01000114.1:7813-20286 GCA_002367355.1 Deltaproteobacteria bacterium UBA3076
GGCAAGGCTATAAAAAGGTGCGACCGTGCGGTTACACGTCAGATTGTGCAACACACGAAAAAGAAAAGAATTATCACGAAAGCACGAAGGCACGAAAGGAGGACAAACCGATCATATTCCCTCCCAGGACGGATTGAAACCTGTGTCGGGAAATGGTATGCTAAAAAACTTAATATACGACCCATTGTAGCAGACTGGAAGCCCTAATCGCTTTTTTTGAGGGCAAACGAGCACCTATCATCGGGTGATAACCATCCTGTTGTGGCTTTTTAAATTGACGGGTTGGCAAAATCTACCCTGTAGGTGTCACGACCAAAGACATTCAAAGGAATATGCATTATGTATTACGCTCCAAGGCTTAAGCAAACTTCCCGAACGTATTCGGTCCCGAATAGGCGACCTTTGCATCTTCGTTTTTTTTCTGCGCGTCAACTTGATCAGATCCCCCAAATTGTAAAATTGCCTCATGACATACGTTTTGCCATGCAGGTAGTGGCCCAAGTACTCCCGTTCCGAGTCAATCAGTATGTGATTGAAAACCTCATAGACTGGGAAAATATACCGGATGATCCCATTTTTCGACTCACATTTCCACAGCAGGACATGTTGACCACTGAACACTTTGATCGCATGGCAAATCTCCTCCGCAAAGATGCTGACGACAAACAGATACGGACCGTGGCCAATGAAATACGCGCAGAACTCAATCCCCATCCTGCCGGGCAGCAGGTTCACAATGTCCCCTTTCTGGATGGCCTACCACTGTCAGGGATGCAACACAAGTACCGGGAAACCGTACTGTTTTTCCCCCGCCAGGGTCAGACCTGCCATACCTATTGTACCTTCTGTTTTCGGTGGGCACAGTTCGTTGGGATTGATGAGCTGCGTTTCTCTGCCGGCGAAACCAACAACCTGCACCGCTATCTGGCCGAGCACAAGGATGTTACTGACCTTCTGCTCACCGGTGGTGACCCTATGGTAATGAAAACCAGCCTGCTCAAGGAATATGTAAAACCATTGTTGCAGCCTGAGTTCGAGCACATACAGACCATCCGTATAGGAACCAAGTCACTGACCTACTGGCCATATCGCTATGTAAGTGACAGCGATGCTGACAATCTCCTGAGACTGATGGAGCGTATGGTAAAGGGCGGCAAACACGTGGCTATCATGGCCCATTGCAACCACTGGCAGGAAATGGAAACGCCTATAGCCCGGAAGGCCATCCGGCGAATCCGTGGCACTGGAGCCATAATACGCAGTCAGAGTCCCATAGTAAAACACATAAACGATGACCCTGAAATATGGGCACGCATGTGGCGCACGCAGGTTCGCCTTGGAGTTGTCCCTTACTATATGTTCATGGCACGCAATACCGGTGCCTGTCATTACTTTGAATTGCCTTTAGCCAGGGCCTGTGAGATATATCATAATGCCGTTCTAAAGGTATCAGGATTGGCACGCACAGTGCGCGGACCATCCATGAGTGCCGGTCCCGGCAAGATAGAGGTCCAGGGTATTGCTGAGATCAACAATGAAAAGGTCTTTGTGCTCCGCTTTATCCAGGGCCGCAATCCGGACTGGGTGCAGCGTCCATTCTTTGCACGATTCGATCCTGAAGCCACCTGGCTGAATCACCTCCGCCCGGCATTCGGTGCTGAGAAATTCTTCTACGAAGATGAATACCAGGCCATCTGTGAAAGGGAGCGAGGCATGGAAATCCCAAAGGTGGGGACTGCCTGAGTAAATCATCCCATATCATGACCATTAGGCAAAAAAACCATATCATAACTCTGCGGCCCCGTCTGGACCTCTTTAGACCTATTGACGAGCTATTGCTGAAAAAGGCTGTCAGCAATGCGCTGGAGTGCCTTGAAAAACCGCAAATCCTTACTGTGGTCGTCAACGATCCCCAACGCCAGACCGATAGTCCAAGGGTACTTAAGGTCCTCAGCCATTTAATTGATCCGGCCTGTATTCGGATCCTGGTTGCCACCGGCACGCACCGCTATTCTTCAGAAAAAATGCGCGGTTTCGAGCTTAAACTGATCCAGGGTCTGCCAATTAAGGAAATTCAATGGCACGATAGCCAAAGCGATAAACTGGTCCCGGTCAGGCCGAACGGGTGGAGAGTACACCCGTGGCTTGTTGGGGACAGGCCTGTTCTGGCCATCGGAAGCGTTGAGCCGCATTACTTTGCCGGATTCACAGGCGCGCACAAGACCCTCACCATCGGCTGCGCAGCCTATGCAGACGTGGAATTTAATCATGCCTCCGCCCTTCTTCCAGGCTCCTGCCCCGGCCGCCTCGCAGGCAATCCGGTGTTTGAAGGAATTTCACAGATGCTGGAGGATCTGGCTGCCTCGCAGCGTCTGGCAGGCGTAAACCTTGTCCAGGCAGGCAGCACGATCATCGCTGCTGCTGGAGGCACACCTTTATCGGTTCTTAAGGCCCTCACGCCCACCGCTCAGAATGCCTTTATTCAGCAGATAGACGTCCCTGCCGACGCAATTATTGTAGAAACCGCCGGCCCGCTTGGACAAAGCTTTTACCAGGCTGACAAGGCCATAATGAACAACCAATGGGCTGTCCGCAACGGCGGTGTGATCATCCTGTCGGCCCCCTGCGAGAAAGGTATCGGACAGGACCACTTTGTAAAACTGCTCGTCCAGGCACCTACCGCCTCGGCCGCCAAGGACATAGTCAGCCGCCGCGGATACAGGCTGGGCGACCACAAGGCCGTTGGGATACGAATGCTGACCGATCCTAATTGCCGGGCCGTAAAGGTATTTGCGGTCAGCAAGGGCCTCTCGCAGGCCGACACAGTCGCATTAGGCATAACCAAGGCCATGAGTGTGGATCAGGCCCTTTCTGCCGCGAAAATCGACCCAACCCATCATCGCGTCTATCGAATCCTGAACGCGGGCAATCTTTGCGTATTCATGAAAAAGCAAAGTTGACACATCTTAATTTACTTCTTATAGTTTAGAGGAATTGAATGCAGATATTGAAACCGGAAATTCGAAATTCGAAATTAGGTAACGTATTTACATCTTTGTGTTTTTCCCAATTTCAAGTTTCAAGTTTCTAATTTCACTGCCAAAATAAAAGATCAACAAAGTGTAACTTATTTTTATGTGCCCTTCAATATGGGGGCGAACAGGATTCGACGGGGGTATGGAAGCTTAAGTGGCGTGCCGGGGCCCTGCAACCTCGCAAAAAAGCAGGAAAAAACACAAACGCCGACTCTGATTACGAGTACGCACTGGCCGCTTAGACCGGCCACATCTAATCTGGTATGCCTGTGGACCGGAATTAGGTGAAAATTTAGCAGGCTAGCTTCCTCTGGGCGCTTGTCCCTTTGGGAGCAAAAATTCTCCAAGCTAGCCTGATTTGACCCTGCCTGGGTGAGGCAGATCAGGCGAAAAATAAAAACTCAGGCTACGCACGTAGATGCTTGAGTGGAATGCTTTCGGACGCGGGTTCGATTCCCGCCGCCTCCACCATTTTTTAGAGTTATTAGAGTATTTTGATATTAGCAGGTTTCAATCAGGTTCCAGAGGTCATCTCTGGAACCTTTTTTTGTTCAATATGTGCCTTGCCTTTTCCACCAAGGAACGGGAGATAAATAAGTTGAACAAAAATTAGCAGGGTTTTTTGTTGTATTCAAGGCGCGANNAGCATAACGGGTTATGTGATCGACGAGCAACGAAGAAGACGGCAAAAAAGACGTTAATTTGTTCAAGTTATTTATTGTACGTTCCCAATCATCTTTTACTATAGCTGAAACGAAGCCTGGACAATAAAGTACTAATTGTTATTTTGGAATGAGTTCGTATAGGTACACAAATTACATTAAGGGAGCGATAATATGATACATCAAAGTGCTATTACCGATTTCTGCCAGAAGGAATATTTGCCTGAGATCGATTCATCTGCCTGTATTCATCCAGTTGCCGCGGTAATTGGTCACGTATTTATAGGTAAGAGAGTTATGGTTGCGCCTTTTGCTTCAGTGCGAGGTGATGAAGGCCGGCCGATTTTTGTCGGGGATGAATCAAATGTGCAAGATGGAGTAATCCTCCATGCACTTAGGACAGAGCACGAAGGCCATCCAATTGAGGAAAATCACATTGAGGCTGAAGGAAAAAAGTATTCGGTTTACCTAGGCAAGAGGGTCTCCCTGGCGCATCAGGTTCAGATTCATGGCCCTGCACATGTAGGAGATGATACATTTGTCGGGATGAAGACACTGGTATTCAGGGCAAAAGTGGGAAGTAACTGCGTAATCGAACCTGGATGCATTGTTATGGGGGTCACTGTTGCGGATGGACGCTATGTGCCTGCAGGAACAGTGCTTAAAACTCAAAAGGATGCTCATAACCTGCCAGTGGTTACCGACGACTATCCCCTTAAGAATCTTAATAAAGGGGTAGTGCATGTAAATACCAGCCTTGCGGATGGATATAACAAGATCAATTTGGAATAGTTAGGGCCTGAACAAAAAAACAATCACAAAACGAAATCTGTCCGGAAGATTGAGACCTGTACGATGTAACTTCTCAATAAGTCCGGGTAAATCATATTTTGCGATTATCCACTGGATTCCCGCCTTCGCGGGAATGACAGGCGCTCACCCCCAATCGTCATTCCCGCGAAGGCGGAAATCCAGTGACTGTTGCCCAGACTTATTGAGAAGTTACTGTACGATCAAGAAACTACTCAAAATCAATCACGAAAGCACGAAACAAAAACCAACTTCTTTTTCGTGTTTTCGTGATAATTCTTTTTTGCTTCCCCAACATTAAATCCAATATCTAACCTCACAAGTTCGTTTTTTTTGCTTTGGGGGAAATTTTCCTTGACGTCATTATTTGGATATATTAAAAAACCGGTCGAATACTCAGTCTAATTTAGAAGGTCTGGACGGATAAGCGACACAGCAATGGGGAAAATACCGTGTTTTGCAAATGGCTTAGATAAATAATATGTCCAAAAAAGAAGCGATATTGCAGGCCGCAACAAGGCTCTTTTCCGAAAAAGGGTTCAAAGAGACATCCATTGCTGAACTCTCCAAGACGACAGGCGCTGCTGAAGGGACGATTTTTTATCATTTCAAGAACAAGGAGGACATTTTCCTCTCCATCCTTGAGGACACCAGAAAGAGAGTTATAGAGGAGTTTGAGCGGTACCTGGAAGAAGGGGAGTTTGATTGCGGTCTGGACATGATCGAGGGCGCCATCTCCTTTTACTTCTATCTGGCCGGAATGATGGAAGAGCAGTTTCTTCTTCTGCACCGTCGCCACCCGCATGAACTCGCTGAGGTTAATCCTGTTTGCAGGGAGCATCTCGAGGCCATTTATAATTGTTTTGTAAATGGTTTCGAACAGGCCATTCTCCTCGGGCAAAAGGATGGGTCTATAAGGAAGATGTCTTCAAAAAGGACCGCGCTGATTATCTTTTCCATGGTGGACGGTCTGGTGCGCTTCAAAACCTATAACCTTTACAATGCAGGCGCACTCCACAATGAATTTATGGAGTTGTGCCGCAAAATGTTACAGAAAAAACAGATTCAGGAGTAGGTGTTTCCAATGCTGACAAAAATCTTTCCATTTATTGGCTGGTTTAAAGGCTACGATCTTGGCAGTCTCAGAACTGACTTTTTGTCGGGCCTTACTGTTGCTATGGTACTCATTCCCCAATCCATGGCCTATGCGCAATTGGCAGGGCTGCCGCCTTACTATGGGCTGTATGCCGCGTTCCTGCCCCCTATGATAGCGTCCCTGTTCGGCTCAAGTCGTCAGTTGGCCACAGGCCCTGTGGCGGTTGTATCGCTGATGACCGCTGCCTCCCTTGAGCCGTTGGCCACGACAGGCACAGAGGGCTATATTGCCTATGCCCTTTTACTGGCCCTAATGGTCGGCCTGTTTCAGTTCACCCTTGGCGTACTCAGGCTCGGGCTTGTGGTCAATCTCCTCTCACACCCGGTGGTCAACGGATTCACAAACGCTGCATCCATTGTCATTGCCACCTCGCAGTTATCCAAGCTGTTTGGTGTCTATGTGGATAAGGCCGAGCACCATTATGGTACGATCATCAGGGTCGTCCAGGAAGCAATCCACTATACTCATCTGCCTACATTGTTATTAGGTGCATTCGCTTTTGCCATCATGTTCGGACTCAGGCGAATTGCACCCAAGATCCCGAATGTGCTCGTAGCCGTGACAATAACAACGGTTATTTCGTGGGCCATCGGGTTTCAGCACAACGCAAGTGTTGACATTTCGACCATCGAGTGCCCCAGGGTGCAAGAACTTGTTCAGAGTTTTAATGAGACAGTGAACGGCATGACGCCGCTGGCCGAAGAACGGACCAGGGTTGCCAAGGCCCTGGATGAGGCCAAGAGCGCCCACAACACCATAGGTATCCTCGACGCAGAGCGTGACGCAAGTGTCATAGCAGTTAAGATGGAGGAGATCAAAGAGAAAGCCCACATCTACAGGACGGAGCTCAGGCAATACTTGTTCAACGGCGTAGAGCAACCTGACGGTTCGCTGATGTTCTATCCGAAAGTGGAGACTCCGGACGGTGTTCAGAATGATGGCCGCACATGGCGCATCAAGGTGGGCAACAAGCTGCTCAAGACCCACAAGCTGGTCATGATGGGAGGCGGCAAAGTGGTTGGAGTAATACCTGAGGGGCTGCCTTCTTTCACGGTTCCGAAACTGGACATGAAGATCTTGCTTCAACTCCTGCCTTTTGCAATCATTATTTCGCTTCTGGGCTTCATGGAGGCCATTGCAATTGCCAAGGCCATTGCCGGCAAGACAGGCCAGCGTCTCGATCCCAACCAGGAGCTCATCGGCCAGGGGCTGGCCAACATCTTGGGTTCTGTGGGCAAGAGTTATCCTGTTTCCGGTTCCTTCTCAAGATCCGCGGTCAACTTTCAGGCCGGCGCAATTTCGGGTCTGTCGGCCGTGTTTACCAGCGCGGCCGTGGTTATCACGCTCCTGTTTTTTACTCCGCTCCTCTACCACCTGCCCCAATCCGTGCTGGCTGCGGTCATAATGATGGCGGTCCTCGGCCTGGTGAATATCTCCGGTTTTATTCACGCCTGGAAGGCCCAGTGGTATGATGGTGTTATTTCAATAGTTAGCTTTGTGGTCACCCTTGCTTTGGCGCCCCACCTGGAAAAAGGTATTGAGCTTGGCGTGCTCCTATCGCTTATGGTCTTTATCTACAAAAGTATGCGGCCTACTGTGGCATCCCTGGCCAAGCACGAGGACAAATCCCTGCGTGATGCCATGGTCTTCGGCCTCAAGCAATGCAGGTTCATGGCTGTAATCCGCTTTGACGGCCCGCTCTTCTTTGCCAATGCCAGCTATCTGGAAGACCAGGTTATGGAGCGTATGCAGAGCATGGAATACCTCAGACATATCATTATAGTGTCTAACGGCATAAATGATATTGACGCATCGGGCGAAGAGACATTATCATCGCTTGTAGACAGAGTCAGGGCCGCAGGCGTTGACATCTCTTTCAGCGGCGTTAATGAATCCGTCATAAAGGTACTGGAGCGTACGTTCCTGTTGGAAAAGATCGGCGAGGACCACATTTATCCGACTCTGGAAATAGCCATCCGCGCCATTCACCCTCATGAGCATGTGGACGACGTGGACAAAACCTGTCCGCTTACAGACGTTTGCAGACTGACCCATGCATAGTTAAAAAAGGGAGTTAGATATGTCTGTCATCACAGTATTTAGTGGTAATTTTTGCAAGGAAGACTCAGTAATCCAGGAAGTAACCGGCAGCACAGGCTATAAGCTTGTTACGGACAAAAGTCTTGTCGGTGATGCAGCCGGGCTTTCCGGCATGGCTGAAGGCAAGATAGAACGGGCCTTTTCAGCCACAACATCAGTATTCAACAAGTTCACCCACGAAAAGGAACGTGCGATTGCCTATCTCAGGCTCGCTCTGGCAGAGACGCTCTCAGACGACAATCTTATTGTCTCAGGACTATCCGGTCAGCTTATTCCAAAAGAGGTCAGTCACGTACTCCGTGTCTGCCTTATCGCAGACCTGAAATTCAGGACCAAAGTGGCTGCGGAAGAACAGGGATTGTCTGAAAAAGAGGCTGTCAAGCTTATACACAACGAAGATAATGACCGCGCTGCATGGGTCTATGCCTTGTTCGGTAACAAAGATCCCTGGGCCGCTTCCCTCTATGACATCGTCATTCCCATGGACAAAAAAGACGTGGCGGAAGCAACAACGCTTATTATGAAGAATCTGGACAGTGAAGTAGTCAAAACCACGGAGAGTTCGAAAAATACAGTTGAGGACTTCCTTCTTGCAGCCAAGGTAGAAGTGGCCCTGGTCAAAGAGGGACACTCAGCAGGCGTGAATGTCAAGGACGGCTCGGTCAAGCTGAGCATCAACAAGCATGTCCTGATGCTCAGCCGGCTTGAGGAAGAACTCAAATCCATTGTAAGCAGAGTGCCCGGCGTCAAGTCCGTGGACACCAAAGTAGGCAAAGGCTTTCACAAGACGGACGTTTATAGGAAAATAGATCTTGAGACGCCGTCAAAGGTATTGCTCGTGGATGACGAGCGCGAGTTTGTCCAGACCCTGTCCGAACGTCTGATCATGCGCGAAATGGGCTCAGCCGTGACTTACGACGGAGAATCAGCCCTTGAACTGATCAGCAAGGACGAGCCGGAGGTCATGATCCTGGACCTCAAGATGCCGGGTATTGACGGCATTGAGACCCTGCGACGTGTAAAAGAGACCCATCCGGAGATCGAGGTCATCATCCTCACCGGGCATGGTTCAGAGGCCGACAGAAAGGTATGCATGGATCTCGGCGCCTTTGCGTATTTGCACAAGCCCGTGGATATTGAGTTGTTGAGCGACACGCTCAAAAAGGCCAACGAAAAAATTCAGCAGAAAAAGGGGCAAAAGGGTTAATTTTTAGGTTAGTCCCCCCTACAAAAAGGGGGGACATGATAGCCTGCAACGGCTACTTTTTAAAGCTTGACAGAATATCCGACTCAAATTAAATAGTGTTACAAAATTTAAAAAAGTGTATTCATTAACAATACTGGTATAAACGCAACAACGCGTCATTTAGTGCTTCCCAAAGTCTGGGCAACAGTCACTGGATTCCCGCCTTCGCGGGAATGACGATTGGGTGTAAGCGCCTGTCATTCCCGCGAAGGCGGGAATCCAGTGGATAGTCGCAAAATATGATTTGCCCGGACTTATTGAGAAATTACGTCATGGACAATTAACATATTAATGTTACTTCCTTTTTTAAATTCAAAATTCAAAATTTAGAATTCAAAATTGTGTCTGAACGGCCTTTTCGTTCAGACACTAATTACTCTATAACCAACTAATATTATTTGGATTATTTGTCCAGCTGTTAACGATCTTCCATCATTTCACTAAAGATTTGGATTATATACGTCGATCTATTGACTATGAGTATGAGAATATTAGAGAAAATTATACCGGATTTTTTGCGTGGTGATAATCAGGAACTTGATGAAGGCCGGTTCAACTTCCGCCGCCTTTGGAGGCTATCGGTCTTTCTTACGGCCGTGGTCAGCCTTGTGCCATTGGTTTTTATGACTCTGCTTCACTACCATTTGGCGCAGCAATATTTAGAATCCGAATCATATAATCATACGTATCGATTTGTACGTAATACCTGGCGTTATGTCGCCTCTTTTCTGAATGAACGTAAGACCGTGCTGGAATTGTTTGCCAATCAGTATTCCTTTGAGGAATTAAACAGTCCGGGACAACTTGAGGCGATCCTTGACAATATGGAAAAAAGGCTCGGCGGTGTGCGGGATATTGGTGTAATCAATTCCTCCGGTATTCAGACAAATTACGTGGGACCATATAAGCTCAAGGGTGTTAACTACAGCAATCAGGAGTGGTTCAAGAAAGTCCTGAGAAACAATACCTATATCAGTGATGTGTTTCTTGGGTTCCGTAATGTCCCGCATATGGTCATAGCGTGCAAATTCGACCAGCCGGACAATTCCTTTTTCGTATTCAGGGTTACCCTGGACCTGGAGCAAATCAACCGCATGCTAAACCAGCTTGAAATGGCCGGGTCGACCTGCACATCCTTGGTTAATCAGGAGGGCATGCTCCAGACCACGTGCCGCCACCATCCCGAGATCCTTAAGAAGATGTCTTACTCTGTTCCTGAGTTTGCCACCGAATCGCGGGTAATCGAAGGCAAAGACCCTGAAGGCAGACCAGTTATAATCGGCTATCGTTACATCCCTGGTACTCCCTTTATCCTGATGATCGTTGAGCAAAAAGGTGCACTTTTAAGGGCATGGCACAAATCCCGGATTCAACTCGTCGTATTTTTGGTAGGCAGCGTCACTCTTATCATGGCAGTGATCCTGGGTGTAGCCACCTATCTTGTAAACAGGATTTACGTAGCGGACAGGGAGCGGGTCAGCAGTCTGCACAAGGTGGAGTACTCCAACAGGTTGGCTTCCATCGGACGGTTGGCCGCAAACGTGGCCCATGAGGTCAATAACCCCCTGGCTATTATCAACGAGAAGGCCGGACTTATTAAGGATATGTTCACCTACAAGGATATGTATTCAGAAGATAAAAAGCTGATCGGCCTTGTGGACTCGATCATCTCTTCAGTAGAACGGTGTGGGACCATCACGAAGCGGCTTCTCGGTTTTGCGCGGCACATGGAAGTGAGCATCCAGTCCATCAATGTGCAAGAGGTCCTGGAAGAGGTCCTGGGCTTTCTGGAAAAGGAGGCTGAGTACAGGTCTATCAAAGTCTCTTTGAATGTGCCTGACGACATTCCTGAATTCGAAAGCGACAGGGGCAAGGTTCAACAGATATTTCTTAATCTGGTCAACAACGCCTTCGCTGCCATGGAAGACGGCGGTAGCCTGGATATCACAGTCAGACGCGAAGATGAAGACTTTATTTCGACCACAGTCACTGACACAGGATGCGGTATCAAAAAGGCAGACATCGAACGTATCTTCGAGCCGTTTTTCTCAACAAAGACTAAAAAGGGCGGCACAGGTCTCGGCCTTTCCATTACGTGTGGTCTTATCCAGGAGATCGGCGGCAAGATCAACGTGCAAAGTGAAGTGGGGAAAGGAACAACTTTTATTATAAGTCTACCATTAAAGATTGATAAAGAGAGGAAGTAGGGATATGCGCTTATTACTAGTGGACGACGAAGTGGAACTGGTCTCAACCCTGGCGGAGCGTCTTTCTTTCAGGGGAATCGACGCGGACTGGGTAGCCAGCGGAGAAGAGGCACTGAAAAAGGCGGAAACCGAGACCTATGACCTTGCAGTACTGGATGTCAAGATGCCCAGGATCAGCGGAATTAAACTGAAGGGTATGCTGGAGGCGAAATATCCTGATATGAAATTTATCTTTATGACCGGGCATGGTTCAGAAGATGATTTCAGGACCGGTTCGTCCAAAGCTTACTACCTGGTAAAACCGATTAATATCGAGGCCCTTATCAGTAAGATAAATGAAGTCCTCAAAAAGTGATGGTCTGACCACCTCAAGGAGGTATACCATGAACTGCAAACCTGACATGATTGGAGAGACAGGTCTTCACTTTTTTGGCAAGATGTCCGCCACCAATTGTCATGATATCAAGAACGCCCTGGCCATTATCAATGAGAACATCGGACTGTTGCAAGACTTCATCCTCATGTCAGAGAAGGGAATGGCCATTGATCAGGAACGTCTTAAGACATTGGCGGAAAAGGTCGTGAAGCAGGTCTGGCGGGCGGATGGATTTGTAAAAAATATGTCGAGGTTTGCGCACAGCATTGATGAACCTGTGGTCAATGTTGATCTGAACGAAATCCTCGAGCTTGTAAAAATGCTTTCGAGCAGATTTGTCTCCATGCGGGGCGTAACCCTGAAACCAGAGCCGTCAATGAACCCGGTGATGGTCACAACAAACCCATTTCTTTTGGAAAATCTTGTCTGGTTGTGTCTGGATTTTGCCATGGAGGTTGCCGGCAGCGGGAAAACCGTCGGCCTTATCACAGAGGAAACGAAAGACGGCGCGCGGATCAGATTCACACACATCGAAGGTCTCAAGGAGGCCTCCACAGATATGTTTCCAACAGAACAGGCAAAGGCTTTGCTCAAAACCCTCAATGGTGAACTTACGCCCGATGCCGGGGCCGGAGAACTTGCGCTTATCCTGCCCAGGGACATAGGTTCATAAAAAAAACGAACAACGAACATCGAACGTCCAACATCGAATGTTGAATGGAAAAAGATGAAGAAACAGACTTATGACCGGGAAGAAAGGCTGTTCGAGTATTCGGTGCGAATCATAAAGATCGTTGAATGTTCGGTAATGGATATATGTTTTTCATTCAACGTTGGACGTTCGATGTTCAACGTTCATTTTTAATATATGGGGTTACGTC
>DFBQ01000204.1 GCA_002367355.1 Deltaproteobacteria bacterium UBA3076
CAAATTCGCCTGCAGCAGGCTGATCTTGCTATGGAAATACCTAGGGGCGACCAGCGGGAAAAGGCAGTACGCTATCGGCAGACATTTGCTCCACTAGCATGTACATTTCCTTTCCTCAGTGAGATTAAGGATTTTCGATGGGCATCTTTCTTTGAGTGGGACCCTGTGTACGATATCCTTGACAGAACAGGATGGGCTGTGGGCTGCGGATGGCCCAATATAATAGAACAAAAGCTGATGGATAACGATGACTACTGGGCTAACATCGCCATCGCCGTTTCCCGGTTCAACCATGCTGCGGGTGCGATGGAATTCCTTCACGAGGAAGATCTTATCGAGTTGCTCGGAAATATACTGTTTGCACAATCGTCAAGGAAGTGCCCTGTAATCATCTCATGCAGCAGGAACTCAGATGTATCCGGGGTTGAGAATGTGAATCGCATTCCAGGTGGATACGAGCCGTTGAAAAAAAAATACGGTTACATGTTTTTGACTCTTGATATGATTATGGAGCAACTGCTTCCAATTGTTCAGAATGAAGCGGGAAAAATTGGTGCCATAGGAATTAAGTACGATTATGCGAAAGGCCTCGGACAATGTTACGAGGCGTTCACTAAGAATATTGAGGAAACAACTTCAATAAACCTTGGGAAGGAAATCCTTAAGCATTTTGAAACCACACTACATCCAACCCTTAAAGATCCGGAGAATTTTGCAAAGAAATTAATCAAGCATATCATGTGGGTTTTCCTGCACGAAACGAACCCCAATGATGCATTTCAGTGTCTTGTCTACTTTCCTTCAAGAATCAAACCGGATATGCCAAGTGGGGGTTGTCTTATTGCATTCAACACAATGCCTTCACCTAAAATATTATTTCTTGTGGATAGCTATGTTTCAGATTATTTCCTGGCAAGGAGTCTTTTAAACTCTGAGTTTGAAACGGATTATCCATGCACTTTGACAAATAAGGGCTTTGAGCGGGCAGTATTGACTTCTGTACAACGTATTATTCGCGAAGAAAGAAAAGATGCGAATTTTACTCTCGCCTTTCTGGACATGGACGGTTTGAAAGAAATCAACGATACTACTAAATCCCATATACTCGGTACCGTCGCAATCAGGGCATTTGCCGAATTAGTAGCCAGTATTACTCAAGAATTCCGATCAAATTTTGGAAATAATGCTAAAATATTTTTTGGTCGTTGGGGGGGGGATGAGTTCCTTATTGGTGTTTTGAGTTCTGGTTCAAATGGCCTAACCGATCCAGAAGAAGCATTGAAAAGGTTATGCGAGGATATTACGACATCAACAGAGTGGGGAAATTATATAGGAGATGCTGTTGACCATTTTAAAGGGCAAAAACGTATTTCAAAAACCAAGGAGGTTGCTCAACAAGAACTGATGGACGCACTCGATGATGACAGACTTCATTTTACCGCCGGGATAGGGTCATGCAGTTTTATCTCCAGCGATCATTTTTTTCAGAAATATGAAAAACTGCGGAATGACGTTGATAAGGTTTGTTATATTGCCAAGCATCTCAAGAGGAGCACAATACTCATGCTTGGAAATACAGCACTTGATGAAAACAAGAGACCAGTCTGCTTAACAGAAGACGCTTTCAAAGAGGAACTTTGGAATATGATAAATATACCTGTCGATGATCGAGTGAAACCTCTTTATGTGTTTAATTTAATGATTGAGGCAAGTCCAGACTGGCATACGTTGCTTGTTGAATCTATTTCAGATAGTTTTGCATCTTTCTATGGCAGAGACGGTCGCGTCTATGCAACATTGAACTCTAAACAACCAAGAATTATTGTAGAGGTCTTGCAAGGTAAACAGCCAAATAGCAACTTTATAGAAACTCTGAGCTATAAGTGGAAACGTGGCATGAACCTCGAGTTCGTTGGCGATGAACAAGAGGCTTTCGTGACAATCCGTGTTATTGTAGTAAAAGGGGAAGAAGTAACCCCAGCTGTTGAAACTGGAAATAAATGGTCAACAAAGGCCCTATTCGATCCACATTCAGTGTTCCTACGTAAGGCGGCCATGAAAAATGCAATTCATCATTAATGGAATTCTTGCCTCCGCTTCCTTTGTGCTCGCCGGCCTTGCGTGTGCTATCATTATTAGAGGAATAGGTTTCTTTAATCTGGCTTTGGGTGCAATATTCACCCTCGGGGGATACTTTGTTTTTAGTCTCCATGTTAAGTTACTGCTGCCGTTGTGGATCGCTGTTCCCATCGCAATAAGTCTATGCGCTGTTTTGGGTATGCTGTTTGAGGCAATGCTGTTTTCACCTTTGCGGGCGAAGCAGGCTGGCCCCTCAGTGTTGCTTCTTGTCTCAATAGGGTTGTACATAATCTTATATGGACTTATCGAACTTATCTATGGCCCACAAGTTGAAATGATTGTTGCAGGTGGTCCGAGGTCTAGTCTTCAAATATTGGGAATTAGGATAACAACCATCCAATTGGTTACATGGGCGGTAGCCATAGCCGCATGTGTGAGCCTCTCCTGTTTTTTAAAGCTGACGAAAGGAGGTGTTGCATTACGGGCGGTGGCAACTGATTCGGAACTAGCCGCGATGTCGGGTATTGAATTACCAAGAATACGAATGTATGCAAGTGCTATAGGTTGTTCCCTTGCTGCGATATGTGGCTTTATGATTGGCATGGATAGTGATTTGTCGCCAAACATGGGAATGCGCATTTTATTTGGTGGGTTGGTAGTCGCAATTGCAGGCGGGGTTGACAGTGTTTTTGGAATCGTACTTGCAGCTTTTCTCTTGGGCATTGCACAACACGTCGGCGTATGGAAAATCGGCTCCCAATGGCAAGATACTATTGCATTTGCCATCCTGCTTATATTTTTACTTTTCAGACCTCAAGGTTTTTTTGGGAAAAACTTTAAGAAGGCGATTCTCTAAAAGTCGATGGAATATTTACTCCACATTCTGATCCTCATCGGCATCTATATTCTTCTTTCGGTCTCCCTTAATCTCATTGTCGGATATGCCGGTTTACTTTCAATCGCTCACGCTGCCTTTTATGGAGTCGGGGCATATGTTGCCGCACTTTTAGCCTTGAAGTTGAATAGTCCTTTTTTAGCCAATATTGTCTGCGCCATACTTTTAACCGGGATGCTCGGCGTCTTGGTGGGAGTCCCATCCCTGCGCATAAAGGATGATTATTTTGCCATCGCTACCTTTGCCTTTCAGATCATCACCTTCAGTATCATGAATAATTGGGTTTCACTTACTAATGGTCCAATGGGGTTGCCAGGCATCCCAACGCCTGTAATCCTTGGCTGGCAGGTAAATTCACACACTGACTTTCTGATCCTAATTTTCTTGCTCTGCTTTATTATAGTCAGTTTTTCATTAATACTCGGGCACTCCCCCTTTGGCAGGATTCTCAAGTCCATCAGGGAAGATGAAATATTCACACAGGCGCTCGGTAAAAATATTGCATTCTGTAAGGTGGCTATATTTGTAATCGGCGCAGGCATGGCCTCGGTGGCCGGGGTTATATATGCTTATTACATCAGTTTTATCGACCCGACTTCATTTACGGTGATGGAATCAATCTTCATTATTTCAATTGTTATCATCGGCGGGGCCGGCAATATCTGGGGCTCCATTCTTGGAGCCGCTTTTCTGGTAATTTTACCTGAGGCCCTGCGTTTCCTTGGCATGCCGAGTGCCATTGCCGCCAATATGCGACAGATATTCTACGGCGTTCTTCTTGTCCTCTGTATGCTCTATTGTCCACAGGGATTCTTGGGCGAATATTCCTTTGAAAAATAGCCCATGGAACCTGTTCTCCACGTTGATAAAATATACAAAAACTTTGATGGTACGGTTGCCTTAGACAATTTCTCCGTTAAGGTTCAGGCTGCATCCATCACCGGGATCATCGGCCCCAATGGCGCAGGCAAGACCACCCTTTTCAATGTAATCACCGGTTTTCTTCCACCTGATTCCGGCAGTATTCAATACAATGGTCAACTACTTGTCGGTCTGCCGCCATATAAGATCGCCCGCCACGGAATTATTCGTACCTTTCAGCAGCTTCGATTAATCACCCGCCTGCCCGTTTTGGATAACATCCTCCTTGCCTTCCAGAATCAGGCCGGAGAACGGCTGCGGAACATCTTTACCTTTTCCAGACTGATCAAAATTCAGGAACAGGCAAATCGAAAAAAAACACAGGAACTGCTTGATTCATTGGGAATACGTGATAAGGAAAATGCCTTAGTTGAAGATCTATCCTACGGTCAGCAGAAAATGGTCTCCCTGCTCTGCTGCCTGGCAGCCGGGGCCAAGGTGGTGTTGCTGGATGAACCGGTTGCCGGGGTCAACCCGGAGATTATCAATATTATTCTTGATATGATTCGCAAGCTGCCCGAACAGGGCGTGACGGTGATCCTGATCGAACATAATATGGACGCCATCATGCGGGTCTGCGACAACCTGATCTTTATGGATCAGGGCAAGAAAATTGCTGAAGGCGATCCGGAGATGGTCAGGAATAATCCGGCGGTCATTGAGGCTTATCTGGAGTAAGTATGCTGGGAATCAAAGGCCTTGATACCGGTTACGGAAAAAAACAGATCCTCTATGGCATCGACCTGGAAGCTGTGACCGGCAAGATCACTGCGATTATCGGCCCCAACGGTTCAGGTAAGTCCACCCTGTTGAAAGCCGCCTTCGGCCTGATACCGGTATGGCAAGGGAAGGTGTTTTTTCAGCGGGCCGATATCACCAATAAAAACAGCAAATTTCTTGTCCAGAATGGCATAACTTTCGTGCCCCAGGGAAATCGGGTTTTTGACGAAATGTCTGTTCTGGAGAACCTGGAGATCGGCGGCCTGTATCTATCCAAAAAACAATTTCAGATTGAACTGGAGAAACTCTGGCAGCTTTTCCCGGAATTGAAAAAACGACAAAAGCAGAACTCCGGCAAGCTGAGTGGCGGCGAAAAACAACAGCTTTCCTTTGGAAGGGCACTGATGCCTGACCCGACCCTCCTTCTTATGGACGAACCGTCTCTGGGACTGTCCCCGAAGCTGGTCGGCCAGATGATGAACCATTTACAGAAGATCAACCGGGAATTCGGCAAGACCATCCTGATCGTGGAGCAGAAGGTCCGGGATGTGTTGGAAATATGTGATCATGTCTATTCGATCAAACTTGGCCGCATCGCCTATTCCGGTTCCCCCCAAAACCTGAAAAACGATACAGACAAACTGCGGCAGTTGTTTTTATAACCGATTGCACCCTGGCAATCAAAATTTTACCCCCCTTATTCATATGTGCCAGGAACATCCTTCTTTTACTTCCTGTATCTTTCTTTTTTGAAGTTTCACCGAAATTATGCATTGTAGATTCAAGCAACCATGCGCAGTAAGGTGTCGACGAAAGATCTATCTGTTTCTTGATGAAATACAGAATATCAGTGGATGGGGAAAATGGCTGAATAGGCTCTATGAATTCGAAAATATTAAGATCTTTGTCACCGGTTCCAATGCCTCCTTGTTGAGTTCTAAAATCTTGACAGCCCTAACCGGAAGGAATCGTCACCATGAATGATCACATACAATCAAGCGAGGAAATTGATGAAGTATTTACAGGAGAAAAGGACGTTGGAGGTCGCAGCCGCCAAGTCCGGAATGAATGAAAAGACAGTCAGCTGATACCGGCCGTTCTGCCTTTCCCTCACTCAACTCCCGATCCTTGCTGAAAACAAAAGATTGACATTTTTACGACCACAACTATAATAAGTCATATGATTGATATGGTTTAAAAGAGGGTGACATTATGGAAAGAATCATTGATGTAACGGCGGCTCGCAGACAATTTGGTACATTATTAGATGAAGTCTTTCATAGGGGAGACATTGTAACTATTGAGAGGAAGGGGAAACCTTTAGCGAAGATTGTTCCTCTTGATGAGACAAATCGTCAAGCTTTGGGGCATCCTTCAATTTCTTCTCGTCAAAAACTACTGTTAGAAGAATTGAATAGTTTGCCAGCCATTGGGATAAACAAAGATCCTGTTGAGATTTTAAGGTCCATGCGCAGACAAAAGAGAATTCAGGCAAACGTGAAATATGGCAAATAATCGTTACGTGCTGGATGCGAATGTTTTTCTGGAATATATCTATGCCAGGCCGCTGCAAAATAAAGCTAAACAACTTCTCCAAGATGCTATTTTAGAGCAAATTCAAATTTTGGTTCCAAGTCTTGTGTTAGATGAAATCACAGAGGTACTTTGTGGGAATTTAGACAATCTTGAACAGGTTCAATGGCATTTGCGTTATATTGAAAAATTAGCCAAACAAGAGGTGTTGCACATTGTCGTTCCAAATAGTGACGTTCGCATGAGAGCTATTGAGCTTGCCAGGTCAGGGAATAAGAAAAGTGGCTTTCCTGAATTGACGGATTGTTTATATCATGCTTTGGCAATTTTGAATGATGCTGTTTTCATAACCAATGATAAGAAACATATTTGTAAGGTGAAAAAAATTGGTCATATTCAAGAGTTATCAAATTACGGATGATTCATTTTCTGGGTTAATAAGCTGAATTTTGGCAGAACAATCGCATTAAGAGGGACAGCAAACAGTGCAGCGGTTTTTCGTAGGCCATGCTCCACTTTAAAGTTATGCACTTTTAAAAGTGTCCTGTATGTGGCGGTGAGGTGATCGAAAAAGAAGTTGAGAAATTATTGCGCGGCGGTCAACACACCGCATTGGTAAAAGTACGTGAACGGTTACAGAAGTTCGTTTGACAAAAGCCATGTGGCAGCTATTCTTAGTCTAAAGCAACTATAACAGGAGATGCAATTATGATAACCGCAGGGGTAAAGGATGTAAAAAATCAGTTTAGCCGCTACCTCTCTTTTGTAAAAAAGGGCGAGGATGTATTAGTCACCGAGCGTGGCAAAGTCATTGCTCGCATTATCTGCGAAAATCCGCAAAAAACCTCATTGAGGCAACAGTTGCATCCCTTGGTCATGGAGGGGTTAATAGCTTTTCCAACAGACGAAATTGACAAAGGCGTGCCCGATCCTTTTGATGTGCCGGGCAAGCCGGTGTCGGAAATGGTGTAAGCGTTCAGTGCGGCCGGGC
>DFBQ01000075.1 GCA_002367355.1 Deltaproteobacteria bacterium UBA3076
TCAGAAAACGGTGAAACTTCAGATGTATTATACGGCCTATTTTATATAGAAAAATGCAGCAGGTCAATTTAACTACCTGAATTTTCAGAAAACAACAAAATGAGCCGTATTTAATCCACAGATTTCACAAATTACGTGGATTACTTTAATTTCCATCCTCCGCCACAACTTATTTCCTTTTAGCAAGTTATAAATTATTTTATCAAGGAAATTAATTACTTGTATTCCAGAGCAATTACGACGGCATGATCTTCGCGAGGAAAAATGGGGTTGAACGTACCATGTTTGCGCTGTTTTTTAATCCACAGATTACACGGATTACTCTGATCATTTGAAGGACGATGCGAAATCTGTAGGGTTTAATTCCCCGCAGCTTGCTGCGATAGAAAAGATAACACACTCATTAGAAGTTGTTTCAGGAAGTTGAGTCCAGCGTTTACGTGCACGGGCCAGTATCTTGGTACGGTCGGTATATCGAATTTTTAGCATTTCCCGTACTTCCTGCTCCATGGAAGTGGCCTTGTAATGGGCCACTTTCTTGATGTGTGATAGCACTTCATCAGGAATATTACGTATTGTAAGTGCAGCCATATTTCACTCTATCGAGCTACTTGCAAAATTGTCATCATTTGTTAATTCTCCCCATCCCCTTCCTTTAATCTTTTACATGCTAGCATGTTGTCAAACTGCGGGTAAACTGAGGAGGGGAGGGGTATTCAGACATGGAGATAAAATAATCCCTACAACTCCATGGCCCATTCCAGCACGGCCTTGTGGAGATGCATCTTGTTTTCTGCCTGGTCCCACACTACTGAATGTGGTCCTTCCAGCACCTCCTCGCTTATTTCCTCTTCTCGATGGGCTGGTAGGCAGTGGAGGACAATGGCATCTGTTTTGGCTTTGGCAAGAAGAGCATCGTTGATCTGATAGGGGGCAAATATCTTCCGGCGTTTCGAGGCCTCTTCTTCCTGGCCCATACTGGCCCACACGTCTGCATTGATTACGTCAGCACTTTCTACTGCCTCTTTGGGATCAGTCGTGAGTGTGATGGGTGCTGCGGACTCAGCTTGGGCCCTGTTTAAAATCTCCTTGTCAGGCTCGTATCCCTCCGGGCAGGCCAGAGCCAAGGCAAATCCAAGCCTGCCTGCAGCCTGGATCCATGAGTGGGCTACATTGTTTCCATCCCCTACCCAGGCGACTTTCAGGGCTTTCATGTCTTCATGCTTGTGCTCCATGACAGTCATGATGTCAGAGAGGACCTGACATGGATGATGCTGATCGGTAAGTCCATTGATAACAGGGATGCCTGACCACCTGGAAAGCTCATCAACCACCTCCTGGCCAAAGGTGCGGACCACGAGACAGTCCAGATACCGTGAGAGAACCCTGGCTGTATCTTTAAGGGGCTCTCCTCTTCTCAACTGAAGGTCCCTTGAAGACAAAAAAGTCACGTTGCCGCCCAGTTGTAACATTGCGGTTTCAAAGGAGATACGGGTCCTGGTTGAAGGTTTTTCAAAGAGTAACCCTATGATTTTACCGATGGCGGGTCTGTACGGTTGACCGGATTTGTAGCGATTTTTAAGCTTCAAGGCCCGGCTGATAAGAAAGAGGATCTCATCAGAGGCCAGATCAGAAACAGTCAGATAATGTCTTGGATTTGGTGATTCTTTCATATATTGTTCTCAATCGCATTTAGCATGGCATTGATTTCCGCTTTAGTAACAATCAAGGGCGGTACCAAACGGAGTATCTTTCCCTGACTCAGCAGCACCAGGAAACCCTCTTCCATGAGCTTGTTGGCCAACTCAGGCACAGGTTTCCTGAATTCAATGGCCTGGATAAGCCCTCTGCCGCGTACCTCAAGGATTTTTTCCGAATGTCTGTCGGCCAGGGATTCGAGACCTGTTTTCAGGTATGTGCCTGTCTCCTTTACCCTGTCCAGAAAACCAGGTGACGTCATGGTTTCAATAACCACTTTTGCCGCAGCGCAGGCCACCGGGTTTCCACCAAAGGTGGAGGCGTGACTCCCGGGCGGAAGGTGGGACATCACCTCTTCTTTTGCAAGCATAGCTCCTATGGGGAACCCGTTTCCCAGGGCCTTTGCAAGGCAGATCACGTCAGGCACCACCGGGGTCTGCTCATAAGCAAAGAGGGTCCCGGTCCTTCCCATCCCCACCTGTACCTCATCAAACATGAGCAAGGCACCCAGGCGATCACAGATTTTCCTGGCTGCAAGGAGAAACTCATCACTGACAGGCCGCACTCCTCCTTCTCCCTGGATGGGTTCGATCAGGACCGCGGCTGTCCTCGGACCGGCAGCCAGCTTGAGGGCAGTTATGCTGTTGGGTGGGACGTGAATGAAGCCTGATGGCATGGGCTCAAAGCCCTGCTGGAATACAGGTTGTCCTGTGGCAGCTATTGTTGCCAGTGTGCGGCCGTGGAATGAGCCCTCCAGACAGATAACCTCATAACAATCAGGGCCGCGATTTTGGTGGCCGTGGCGACGGGCAAGTTTAAGGGCCCCCTCTACGGATTCCGCTCCTGAGTTACAAAAAAATGCCCTGTCGGCACAGGAATTTTCAGTGAGTAAATGTGCCACTTCCAACTGGGGTATGGTCCAGTACAGATTTGAAACATGGACCAGGGTCCCGGCCTGGCGGGCTATTGCTTCTGTGACTGCCGGATGACAATGTCCCAGGCTGCAGACAGCAATCCCGGCGGCAAAGTCCAGATATTCTTTCCCCTTGTCATCCCAGACTCTGCAGCCTTTTCCCCACACCAGAGTTACAGGAAAACGGCTGTATGTATTTGCAACAGAGGAGCTGAGTGATTGAATTGTCACTGGACTATCTCCGTTCCAACCCCGGTATCTGTCAACAGTTCCAATAAGATGGCGTGTTCCTTTCTTCCATCGATAATGTGGGCCTTATCAACCCCACTGCCAAGGGCCTTAAGACACGACTTAAGTTTTGGGATCATTCCACCGGTTGCGATACGATCCTCCATGGCCTTTTTTGCCTCATCTGACGTCATGGATGGAATCAGCTCGTTCTTCGAATTCATTACCCCGGGGACATCTGTCAGGAGTATAAGCTTTTCAGCTTTAAGTTCTCCTGCTATGGCTCCGGCAACAAGGTCAGCGTTTATGTTGTATGCCTGCCCCTCAGGCCCGACACCAACCGGGGCTATAACAGGTATAAACCCTGAGTCCTCAAGGGCCTTAAGCACCCCGGCATTGATACTTGAAACCTTTCCTACTCTTCCAATATCTATAATTTCAGGCGGACGTTCATCCCCGGTGTATTTGTAAATCTTCATGGGATCTGCCTGTATAAGATCACCATCCCTGCCGGACAGACCCACTGCCCGTCCTTCATAGCCATTGATAAGACCCACTATCTCCTTGTTGACAGTACCAACCAGTACCATCTCCACAACACTCATGGTCTCATCGTCAGTGACCCTCTGGCCCTCGACAAATGTAGACCGGATCCCCATTCTCTCCATTATCTGATTTATCTGAGGCCCGCCTCCGTGGACAATGACCGGATTGATGCCCACGTATTTCATCAGGATGATGTCCAGCACGAACTTTTCCTTGAGGGATTGTTCCACCATGGCGTGGCCGCCGTATTTTATGACAATGTTCTTGTTGGCAAACTGCCGAATATAGGGAAGGGCCTCAATAAGAATCCGGGCCCTTGATAGATTGTCCATAAATTATCCAATCAACTGATTCCGCTGAAAAAACCCAATCTGCGGCGTTGCTTCAATTTTCCAGTCACTGCGACGTACGATAAGTACGTCTTCATTCCTGGAAAATTTTGCGTCTTGCATCTCGGGCTTTTTGAGCGGAATCATATTTCGGGCTTTTTGCAGTGTAATCATCAAATGTTTAGAGAATCAAAGGATAAACCTGCTCAAATCCACGTCCTTAGCTATATCCCTCAACCTCTCCTGCACATAAGCAGCGGTTATCTGAATTTGCTGAGGGGCAACGTCCGGGGCCTCAAAAGAGACTTCCTCAACCAGTTTTTCCATTACGGTATGGAGTCTTCTAGCCCCTATATTTTCCGTGCGCTCGTTTACTTCAAAGGAAATCTTGGCTATCTCTTTGATTGCCCCTGTATCAAATATCAATTCTATGTTTTCTGTGTCGAGCAGTGCCTTATATTGAGTGACAAGGGCATTTTCCGGCTCTGTAAGTATCCTTACAAAGTCTTCCTGAGTTAATGCATCCAGCTCGACCCTGATTGGAAACCTTCCCTGAAGCTCAGGCAGTAAATCAGAGGGTTTTGAGACGTGGAAAGCACCGCTTGCAATGAATAGTATGTGGTCTGTCACTACGATACCATGCTTGGTGTGGACAGAAGTGCCTTCCACTATAGGCAGGAGGTCCCGCTGAACTCCCTCCCTTGAAACGTCCGGGCCGCCGGTTCCGCCCCCCCTGGCAGCAACCTTGTCAATCTCGTCCAGGAATATGATCCCTGACTGCTCAACACGGGCAATGGCCTTTTTCACCACCTTGTCCATGTCTATTAATTTCCCTGCCGCCTCTTGTTCAAGGATTTTTTTTGCTTCAGAGACCTTTACATGACGACGCTTCCGCTTGTTAGGCATCATGTTGGATAGCATGTCCTGGATGCCACTCTGCATCTCTTCCATGCCCGCGGCAGCAAAAATTTCAATCATTGGTGAAGAGGGTCTCTGGGCAACCTCCAGCTCCACGAAGCGATCATTCAGCTTTCCATCTCTCAGCATCTGACGGAAGCGTTCTCTGGTAGATGCTTCTCCTGCGTCTTGCTCGCTCTTAAGACTCGGTAACAAGATGTCCAGGAGTTGGTCTTCAGCAAGGTCTTTTGCCTTTGCCTCCACCTTTTCCTTCTCTTCGGATTTCACCATGTCTACCGCAAGGTGGGTGAGGTCCCTGATCATGGATTCAACGTCACGGCCCACATATCCAACTTCAGTGAACTTGCTCGCCTCGATCTTGAGAAAAGGAGATTTTGCCAATCTGGCAAGGCGTCTTGCAATCTCAGTCTTACCCACTCCTGTGGGCCCAATCATAATGATGTTTTTAGGGGCGATTTCATCCCGGAGTGGCTCAGGGACCTGCTGTCTTCTCCATCGATTCCGGAGCGCTATGGCCACTGAACGCTTGGCCTGGGACTGGCCAATGATATACTTGTCCAGCTCGGTTTCTATCTCTCTTGGAGTTAAAGGTTTGATTTCCGCAATTTCCACTGGATTTATTATTCCTCCTGAGATTCCAGACTTTCAACTATTATATTTTCGTTAGTGTAAATACAAATAGAGGCCGCAATGTTCAGAGAAGCCTCGGCTATCTCCCTGGCTGAAAGATTACTGTGGACCACAAGGGCCTTTGCTGCAGAAAGGGCGTAAGGCCCTCCTGAACCTATGGCCAATATGTCGTCATCAGGTTCTATTACGTCGCCGGAGCCTGAGATGAGGAGAGAATTTTTCTCGTCAACTGCAATCAACATGGCCTCAAGCCGCCTTAAAATTTTGTCTGTGCGCCAATCCTTGGCAAGCTCAACTGCTGCACGCACCAAATTACCCTTGTATTGCTCGAGCTTCTGCTCAAGCTTTTCAAACAGGGTAAAGGCATCGGCAGTTGCGCCTGAAAAACCGGTAAGGACCTTTCCGTTATAAAGTGTCCTTATTTTTCGTGCATTGTGCTTGATAACTGTGTTTCCCAGTGTCACCTGCCCATCGCCTGCAAGCACCGCCTCGCCATTATAACGAATTGCCAGTACAGTAGTACTACGAATATTGTCCTTTGTTCGGCTCTTTACTTTATTATTATACACGTTTTACTCCACATCCTTAAATTTTTTGATTTTTTCCATTCACTGATTTCGCTGAAAAAACCCAATCTGCGGCGTATAATGAATGTTAAATTAAGGTATATGTCTTTTAAATCTTCTTCCACAATTCAGCATTCAACATTCACAATTCAGCATTGTCTATAAAGGGATGCATCTCAGGCTTTTTGAGCGAAATCATGTTTTAGACTTTTTGCAGTGTAATCATTCACTATTTTTTTTGTTTTTTGACTTTTCCTTTTTTGCCCTAGGGTGGGCGTTGTCATATACCTCGGCCAAATGACTCAGGTCCAGATGCGTATAAAGCTGCGTAGTCGCCAGACTCACATGACCCAGCATTTTCTGGATCGGTCTGAGGCCTGCACCTGATTCAAGTAAATGGGTCGCCATGGAGTGACGGAAAGTATGAGGAGTGACAGGCGAATTCAGCCCTACCTCTAATCTTCTCCTGGCAACCAATCGCTCTACACTTCGAGGACTTAACCTGGTGCCCCTTCGATTAACGAAAAACGCCTTTTCGTCTTTGCAATGCAGCCTTTCCAGCAATGCATCCCTGAAAGGCAAATAGGCCCTCAATGCCTTGGCTGCCTTGGTGCCAAAAGGAATTACTCGCTCTTTATTGCCCTTGCCCCTCACACGTACCATCTCAGGTGAGAGGGAAACACTTGAAATATCCAGACCTGAAAGCTCGCCAACCCTTATTCCCGAGCTATACAGCAACTCAAGGATGGCTCGGTTCCTTAGATCCTGGAATCCCTTATCATCACCGGTTTCTACCATGGAAAAGGCCTCATCTACAGAGAGATAAGCCGGGAGGGATTTTTTTGTTTGAGGGGCCCTTATGCCATCAGCAGGACTCTTTTCAACTATCCCCTGCCTGAGCAGGAACCGGAAAAAGCTTCGAATGGAAGCAAGTTTACGGGCCACTGTTCTCCTGCTTGCTCCCCGTTTCAGCATTGAAGCAAGCCATGTCCTTATTTCTTTTGCAGTAATAGAGACTGGATTTTTTCCAGAGCCTATAAATCTACCAAGTTCCTCAAGGTCTCTTCGATAGGCTACTATCGTGTTCGGAGAAGCATTCCTCTCAACCTTGAGAAAATCCATAAATGTCTTAATTTCATTAACCATAATCACGCTTTGCCCGAGGACAAGAAATGAAGTAAGGTTTTTTTCTATACCACACATCCCTTAGAATTCAATAATGATCTCATCGTCACGGATGTTCGACGAGATGAACTTAGGCTGAAGTTCCCCAAGCAAAACAACAGTAACCTATTGATTTCAAAATAGATTTTTAAAATCTTGGTGTGCAATTACGATGCTCTTCCGCTAATACTTT
>DFBQ01000108.1 GCA_002367355.1 Deltaproteobacteria bacterium UBA3076
CCAACTGAGTTTTGGAGCAATAGGGAAATTCGATTTGATGTCTTGGCAATCATGTTTCATGGTACTGGAAAACCAATCATTGAACATATACCCTGGGCGTTTGACTCAGAAGAATAAAGGATCAGCAGGGCGCCTTACCTGCTTCTTTGTCGATCAGCATAAACCCGGTTCGAGCCCTTGTTTTTATAGACTGGCTGAATACCTTCATTCATATTCTGCATCTTGAAAAAGCCCGATTAATTTTTAAGGGTGAAGGCAAGAAAGACTACGAGTGGATTGCAGAGTTTCAGCTCGAACCACGGGCAGCTCTGCAAGGTCATCGAGTCCCGGACGCTTTGGGGTGATACGACCTGCCGCGTCTGGCTTCCTGGTTCGGACTCGGTGGTGCATATTCCGGCAGCCAATCTTAAGCCGCTTGATGACGCCGCCATCCCGCAAAGCGGGGCTGGATCACTACGTTGCTACGTTGCCGCTGCGGCCAGGGTAGCCGATGCGCTTCCGCTTCTAAATCGAAAACTACACAACCTCTGCCACTGACACAGTGCGATCCCCAAGCATATTCACATAGCTTCCCAGCTCGTTGTCATACCATCCGTAGATGACCGCCTGGGTGATTGCTATTTTCAACATGTCCTGCCCGATTTTCTGTAGGGTCTCCTGTCCTGCGATTTGACTCACCTTTTGTAGATCTATGCTTACTTCTGCTGTGCGGGTATGGGTTTCATTGGCCTCAATAATAGCCCCGGCTTTTGGAAGTCCGATAATATCACAGGAGACATTCTGTTCTTCAGTATAGTGAAGATATCCACGGGAATCGCGAGCTGCAGCGTCCCTGTAAATTGAGTTTATTATCTCCTTCCGGATCGATTCACCGGACGGTTCTTCCTGCAAGTTCACCACCAGAATAATCAATGAACCGGTTGTAGTTGGAATCCTCACGGATTGAGCAATGAACCCGATCTGTTTCATCTCCGGTATCACAAGTGCAAGGGTATTTGCCGCCCCTGTTGTGGTCAATATGATGTTATTCAGCACGCTCCGATTCTTTCGCAGATCTATTGCCCCTGATTTTGGAAGCCGGTCCAGGACTTGTTGTGAGCCTGTGACTGCGTGGACAGTAGCCATTGAAGCAGTCAGGATTTTTTTAGAGCCAAAAGAGTCCAGAAGGGGTTTCATCATGTGTGCCAGACAGGTGGTTGTGCATGAAGCATTGGAGACAATCCTGTGCACTCGCGGATTATAATCATTTTCATTAATGCCCATAACTGTCGTAACAGCGTCATCAGGCATGGGTCTGGTCTTGTCTTTTATTTTAAAAGGGGCCGATACGATTACCTTTTTTGCCCCGCTCTCGAGATGGCCTCTCACAGAAGCCTTTGGTTCATCAGGAGAAACTGTAGGATCAGTGAATTGCCCTGTAGTATCTACCACGAGCCTGACACCATGTTCCTGCCAGCCAATATCTTTCGGATTTCTGGAATGCCGCAAGACTTTGATCTTCATGCCATCTACAGTCATGGATCCGGCCTTTTCGTCTACATCCCGGATTACTTTCTTTCCCTTGTACCCATAAAGGTAACCACCAAGGGATCCATAAGTAGAATCTCTCTCCAGGTAGTGTGCGATATCCATTAGCGAGGTCCCAACACTTCGTCCCAGATTGACCACTATTTCATTAAAATGTTTCCGCGCAACATGGTGCCACAGAGTAAGTTTTCCTATTCTTCCAAGGCCGTTGATACCCAGTTTTGGGCCGTTATCACCCTCATTTTTTGAGATATTTTCCATCTTAATCCTCTTCCATCTCTTTGATTTTCATTTGACCTGAGTAGATAGATCCCTCCTGGCCATCAATGCTTATCCAGTCTCCTGATTTCAGCTCTTTCCCATTCAATGAACAGGTCCTTTGCTTCTCCATGCAAACAAGGTCTGCACATCCCACAACACAGGTCTTTCCCAGCCTGTGGGCCACAATTGCAGCATGTGAGGTGGAGCCTCCCCGGGCTGTAAGCAGGCCGTCAGCCTCATAGACCTCCTTGATGTCGTCAGGAACAGTATCGTTTCTGATAAGAATCAGGGATATCACTGGTTCCGCCTTTCGCCAGTGTTTGATCTCTTCCTGGCTGAACACGATTCTCCCGGTCATGGCACCTCCGCTTACCGCTATCCCGTGCCCGAGGAAATCGGCAGGCTGCCTCTCTGCTACATCGAAGGAGTAGACCTTTTTTCTCTCCCTTATGACCATATTGCGGGTCTGCAGAGAATATAGGTCTTTTGTCTCAGGACTTTCAAACGTAAATTCGATCTCCTGGGGGCTCCATTTTCTATTATAAACAAGCTCCTTTGCCCATTCCCTTATACCAGAATAGACTTTTGGGAATAGGGCTTCAAGTGTTGCATCACTTTGCCTGTTCTCGATATCTGCCTGTTTTTTTGAAATAGGAAGTGTCCTCACCAGGCCTGAAACCACGTCCTCGCCTTGATTTCCAAGGGTAAAATCGCCCCATAACCCAAGCGTATCTCCAGACCACCTGGGACTGTGAGTAAAAAAGACCCCTGCACCGGACATGCGGGATAGATTGCCAAAGACCATGGATTGAACCGTTACAGATGTTCCCCAGTCATCGGAGATACCCATGATCTTACGATAAGTTTCAGCCTTGGGTGCGTACCAGGAATCAAAGACCTTTTTGATAGCCACAAGAAGCTGCTCAAAAGGAGACTCCGCGATTTCTATACCATTGTCTATAATCAACGATTTGTAAGTCAAAGCAATGTCCTTCATCTGTAATCCGGAAAAATGCATTTTGTAAGGTTTGCTTAAACGTTTTTTAAAATCATCGATGATATCATCAAACTTATCTCTTTTCAGGCCAAAGGCCATACCGTAAGACTGGAGAAATCGCCGGTAGGTATCCCAACTGAACCACTCATTGTCTGTCTGCTTGATCATTCCCTGAACGATATTTTCATTGATCCCCGCATCAAGGAATGTATCCATCATCCCGGGCTGAGGAATGGCAGAACCGCTTCTCACTGCGAGAAGCAGGGGATTGTGAGGGTCTCCGAAGGTCTTTCCTGTCATTTTTTCAAGAGCAGCCACTTCAAAGGCAACTTGCTCCTCGAAGTTTTTCTTCGCAGGCCCATAGCGATCAACAACCTCCCGGCATCTGAAAACTTCGGTTGTGATAATGAAAGCAGGCGGAACAGGCAGGCCATAACTGTTCAGCTTGACCAGATTGAACCCCTTGTTGCCGAGATGGATAATGTCTGAAACGCCTTTATTTATGGAATATATTGGCGTTACTACTTTTTGAGGGTCATAACTGAGCAACAAGCGCAGGTCCTCTTTTGGGAGCTCGTCAGACTGATGGTAAAGGGTGCTTAGAATACGGCTAATAAATAGATCAAGTTGCTGAAGACCTAAAGAAGTCGCGATCCTGTCGCGCAAAAACATCTCTGTTATACGGTGAGGAAATTTTTTCCGGTCATCAGTCCCTTCAGGCGGGAGATATTTGGTCATTAACTTTTCAGTAGAAATCTGATCCAGTATCCTGTCCAGATTTTTCTGGTGAATATTGTTGAAATAGTCATTCGCGATATTACTCACAGCCTGGGAGAAGCCACGGAAGATGTCCAGATACTGAGTTAAGGAAAACCCCCTGATCTTGAGGGAATGGGCCAGCAGATCCAATTGGCGCTCTATCTCCAAAGATGAGATACCATCCAATTTAAGTGCCAAATCAAAGAGGCGCAAGTAATCAAAAATCTGGGAAAAGGTGGCCCTTGTGATCAGTTTAAGATCAATTGTATCAACGATTTCTTCAAAAAGCACATTCACCAAGGACTCCAGCCGGAAAGTCAGCCCAAGTGCATCAAATTTCATCTCGTGGTAGCTTCCATACATAGATGGGATGTCAACGGTAAGATGCCTTTTTCTGTATATGTTTTCCCTGATTTCATAGTCCCCGGACGATAGAATAACTCCTTTCGGTTTCTCAAGGTAACCCAGCAGCATTTCCAGTTTCAGGCCGCCATCCTTTTCACTAAGGGCCTTTTCCAGTTCTATGATATCAGGTAACCCGCAGGACCGGAGCTGCGCCAGGAAGGCATTTATTTCGGTGAGTCCCAGATGATATTTCTGATAAAGGAGCTTGTAGAAAGTAACTCCCAGTTCAATTCTTTTGAAGTCAAGCTCTGATACATCCGGAATTTTACCCACCAGTGCCTTGAGATGATCATCCTCAATATTCAGAAGATCAGCCACATCTTTAAGTTCCCCTGTACCAAAGAGATGTGTGATAACCCGGTGGACGCCATCAACATGCAGCCCTTCTGTCTCAATCTGCTCGTAGATATCCGGAGGTACAAAAGGCCTTATCCCCTCCTTGTTCCTGGTCCTCCAGAAGTTCAAAACGGCTTCCATAAGGTCGATTATCCGGTTACTGCTCTCAACGTGACTCTGCTTTCTCAAGAAGTGGATAAGGGGGTCCTTGCGCATGCATATTTCGTCGATCTCGGTGGAGATGTCCCTGAGCCTCCCCTCTGCTCCGATATCATTGAAATATGTAGGGAAGAGACGGGTCAACTGCTTGGCCAGGTTATAAACCGGGCCGATGTCGCTGTTTAGCAACTGAGTTATGTCGCGGGGGAAAAGGTCGGTATCTTTTATTAACACACCGCTGAGTGAAAGGTGGATGATCAGAGAGGACAGCAGCTTTTTAGACCACTTGGGGTTCAGTTCTATAAGTTGAATCCAGGTGCGTATATTTTGAATATGGGCGGGATTTGCCCTGATCTGCCAGTCTTCACCCACCCCTTTTATCTCTGGTGCCTGGAATCCGAGGGAAACAACTGAATCGATAAAAAATTCTACAAGTTCACTCTTTTCAGTCTTATAGACCCCCTGCCCCATATTCAGAACACAGTTCAATGCCGTCCCTGGGAATTTCTCTATACTCCTCCTTAAGATTGCAAAAGTCTTTTCCAGAGATTGCTGAACGGCCAGAGGATCTTCATGATGAATGAGCCATGCAAGCGTTCGGTTGATGTCCCTTAAGGTCTCTTCGTGAACAGGTGAAAGACCTGTAGTATCCATAATGCGAAGGAGAAACAGCAACTTCCAGTGGTTTCCCTGTGCCTTATCATCTCCGGCACTGAGGAGTTCTTGAGGGATCTCACTGTAAATGGTGATGATTTGACCATATCCCGGAAGTTTCACAATTCGATCAAGAATGGTCTTTGAGCTGTCGTCCGAAGAGCTGACCATACTCTCCAGCCTTTCCCGGCAGGCCTTTAGCTGTTTGTGGGAGACAGGTCTGAAAATCTTATCCAATCCTGCCCTTCCGGATTCTTTTTCAAACCAGACAAGCGGATCAACCTGCTCTAACCAGTAGTCATATGTATATCGAAAGTACCTGATCAAAAGATGATTTATGGCAGTAAAGCTTGATCCTGAAGGGACTGCTTGAGAATAGTTCCTTCCAAGCCTGTTGAGCTGATAAAAACTTTTGACAAATAAAACAAACGCCTTTTTCGGACAATGCCTGATTCTGTCAAATGCATAATCCAGGACAGGCAAGAATCTGAAAAGATCAGTGCCGGCATCTTTGATGATCTTTTGAATAAAAGAGAGGAGGTTGTCAGACGCATTGATCCTAAGTTTTTCGTCCTTGGAGGAATCAATGGCCTGGAAAAAGATGTCTATGTACAGTCTTGCTGCTTCAGGCCCTTTGGGGTGGGTTCGGAGTACGTGGAAATAATTAAGCGCATAGCCTCTTGCTTCCTTTACAATAAATCCCCAGTTTTTGTAAGGGTGGCATATTTCTTCCAGGAATGTCTGTAATCTTTCTCTGACGCCATGGTATTCACCCATGACCTCCTGTAAGATTTCATATCTTTTGTCAACAGTGACATCAACGCGGCTATAGGCAATATTGACCTCTAGAGCCTTGGATGGCATGTCTGTATTCTCCTATAACTTAAATTAAGCGATTAGCCTTTAGCGATTAGCTATTAGCGATTAGCTATTAGTTTAATGATTACAGAATATTTTACTATTATAAACGTAATTTCTCAATAAATCCGGGCAAATCATATTTTGCGACTATCCAGTGACTGCTATCCATACTTATTGAGAAGTTACTACTTGCTGGTTTTACCTTGACATAATTTTAATGTGTATATAATATAAAATTAATACACACAAAATGCAAGGAGGAACTATGCGAACCAATATTGTCATAGACGACGATCTCATGAATGAAGCAATGATGCTTAGCAAAATAAAAACCAAGAAAGTTGTTGTTGAGACCGGTCTGAAATTATTGGTCCAAATGAAAAAGCAAGAACGATTAAAAAGGTTGCGTGGAAAACTAAAATGGGATGGCGACCTCAATGCAATGAGGTTGGATCAATGATTTTGGTCGACTCATCCGTTTGGATCGATTATTTCAACGGCAGACGTTCATGGCAAACAGATTTACTGGACAATTATCTGTCCGATGTGCCAATTATCATGGGAGATTTAATCCTCACAGAGGTTCTTCAGGGTTTTAAATCTGACAAGGATTTTAAAACAGCCAAATCTTTTCTAAGTATTCTCCCTTTTCGCCAAATGGGTGGATACAATGTGGCCATTCAAAGTGCACAAAATTATCGGCGGCTTCGAAAAGCCGGGGTTACTGTACGAAAAACAATTGATGTAATAATTGCAACTTTCTGTATTATTTATGGATTAACCTTGCTTCATGATGATCGTGATTTTAATCCCATTGCATCCCATTTCCCCTTGAAAATGTCTGCCCCACGGTAAGCCCACCACCGATTGGCGCGTCCATCCTCAAAATGAATAATCTTAATAGCTCAGAGGTAATTCGGATCAAGGCCCATATGGCTGGTACTGTGGTGGACATGAACCACTCACTCAGGCCCGGCATGCACGTGAGGCAAGGCGAGGAGCTTTTGACATTGGAGAGGATGAAGCTTTTCTGTACGGTTTCAGCTCCGTGCACAGGTGTGGTAACTGCTGTGATGGCAGGGTTTGGCAGCAGAGTTCTGGAAGGGGAAATATTATTTGAGATGAAGGTTCAGGGGCGCTGAAGTCCGGGGAGCCCTGTCATTGGTTTCATGATGCCCATGTCTCCATCCAATTCATAGTATCCGCCAATTAACAGTGGATAATTGTCAGGTATATGACCTACAGGAAGATTAGTGATTATGGGGACCCCGATGGAGCTGAGCCGGTCCTGCAACAGTGTCCGTAATAGCTTTTCCGGCTTTCCGGTTCCCTGGAGCCGGCCAACAGCAATTCCCGCCAACCTGGATAACCTTCCTGTAAGTAAAAGCTGCGTCAGCATCCGGTCAAGGCGATAAAGAGCCTCTTTGTGATCCTCAATCAAGAGGATTGCTCCATCCCACTTGGGCTCATAAGCTGTACCGATAAGATGGGTAATACACGTCAGATTTCCTCCAATGAGTGGGCCTTTTGCCTTGCCAGGGCTAAGGGTAGTGCCGGAAAGGCTGGGGAATTCTCCTTGATCAAGGCATGTCCATAGGGCTTTTCTTGCGGGTTCTGTCGTGATCGGCAGGGTTGAGATCAGAGGGCCGTGTATTGACAGATGACCTTGTTGGAAAAGGGCTGAGAGGAGGAAGCTTACATCACTGAAACCTATCAGTACCGGAGCCTCATACTCAATTCGGTCCCATGGCACCATGCTTAGCCAACGCAAGGATCCGTATCCCCCTCTTAAACACCATACAATGTCTATGGATGTGTCCAAGAGAAGACTTGTAAATCTGTCGGCCTGGAGTTGGTCTTTCCCTGCAAGATAGGGCAGGGAAGGCATGTCCTCGGTCTGATCAAGAAATGTATCATTGATAATTTTGAGCCACGGAGTTTTTTTTTCAATTATCTTGAGACCTGCACCCAGCTTTTCTGATTCCAGTGGACTGGAGGGAGCAAAAAGGGCCACACGACGGGGTCTGGTATGGACTGATGAGTAGGGCACTTTCTTGACTTTGCTTTAGTAGTTATTAATTTTACGGCATCCTTCATTTACCAGTTTACACTTTTTCCGAAAAAAGCGTGTATTATCGAATTGAATGCCGATGTCGAAACTGGAAATTAGAAATTAGAAATGTAACTTCTCAATAAGTCCGGGCAAATCATATTTTGCGACTATCTAATGGATTCCCGCNNNACTGGTACCCGGACTTATTGAGAAGTTACATAGAAATTAGGTAACACATTTACACCTTTGTGTTTTTCCCAATTTCAAGTTTCAAATTTCATTGCCAAAATACAAGATCAACAAAGTGTAAACCACTTTTGACTTGTCGTGAAGAATGCCTAAAATATTTTGAATAGTACTTTAGTGTACAATTATAGAATATTATCAAAAAATATATAGTGAGATAGTAAAAATATGGGTGAAAAGAAAAATTATTACAAGCTACTTGGTGTTTCAAAGAATGCCTCTCCTGAAGAGATCAAGAAGGCATTTCGAAAAATGGCACTTAAGTACCATCCGGATAAGAACAAAGGAGATAAAACTGCTGAAGAGCGCTTCAAGGAGGTTAACGAGGCCTATGCAGTGCTGAGTAATCCCGAAAAACGACGTCAGTATGATACCTTTGGTTCCACAGAATTCCATCGCAGATTTACACAGGAGGACATCTTCCGGAATTTTGATTTTAGTAATATTTTTCAGGACATCGGAGGCCGTGGAGTCTTTTTTGGCGGACGAGGCGGAGCCGAAGTCCCCTTTGATGATATCCTCGGGCAGGTCTTTGGTGGTGGAAGAGGAAGCTTTGGTGGCCGTTCAAGTAAACGAGGTTTTCAGTATTCACAGCCAATCGGACAGGACGTGGTTATGGAACTGGCCCTTTCCCCGAATGAGATCTTTAAAGGTTCGCATAAGTTGATATCTATCCAGACCGGGGGCAATCCTGAGCGAATCTCCGTGCATATACCAAAAGGCATTAGTTCCGGGAAGAAAATCCGGGTAGCAGGCAAGGGGGGACAGGGACCCGGAGGCAGAGGAGACCTCTACCTGCTTATCAGCCTCAAGCTTGATCCCGGTTTTCGTTCAAGCGGTTCAGATGTGGAAGTAGACAAGGTCGTGAAATTTACTGATGCCTGCCTTGGTACGGAAGCGGAGGTCCCGACAGTGGAAGGGGGGACAGTGAGGCTAAAGATACCTGCAGGTGCACGGTGTGGGCAGAAGTTGCGTCTGAGGGGGAAGGGTCTCCCGACTGCTTCCGGTGGCAGAGGAAACGAATATGTTCGAATAATGATTGACGT
>DFBQ01000197.1 GCA_002367355.1 Deltaproteobacteria bacterium UBA3076
GCAGAAGCGCTCGGCTGCCTTCCTGTGTTTTTGGCTTTCGATCCAATCTAATACTACGAATAGTGTTTGCCCAATTAGCTTAACGTATCCGGCCCTGGTTGTAATCATGTCAAGGACTGGTTTAATATCCCTGTGATCATCATAACAGGCTCGGAAAATTTCCACTAATCGCTCTCGAGAATGAAAAGCCATAAACTGCATGAGATCATAGAGCTTTTTCTTTTCCAAATCAGACCGACTCATGGGCTTTCCTTGGAGGATATCAAGAATGGAAATCTTATCAGGTATAGTGGACAATTTACATTCAAACTGCGTTATCTCGTTGCTTTTTTCTTCTATTTCTTTGCGGAAATTCGATATTTTGTTGTCCAGGCGTTTGTCCTTCCGCCTAACAAGTTTGCCTTCGGCTATCAATATCTCTCTTTCCAATTCTTGGACTTCTTTTTTGAGACTCCGAATAGCCTTTTTGATCAGAGGAATATCTGGGTTTTCAACTAAAGGTTGTTGCTCAAGCTCCTTAATATCATAGCCGGGATGGTAGTTAAGATTAAATCGGGCCATCATCTCCTTGAAGAAGTTTTCCGAATCGCCCCAGCGTTGAAGCATATAGTAGGCGATATCGTATAAGGGCTTGGATGTGTTGTTTGTATAAATCCCTATTCGTTTCCCAGTCTCTACATCTTTGATAACCACGAGACGCAGGGTCATTGAGGTAGGCGTGGTTCGGCCATCTTTTTTAGCAGTTTGAGTTTCTTTCACTGTACGAACATCTTCCGCCACAAGATATTTTTGGTCGTTAAAGAATAGCCCGATAGAAAAAGACTCCTCAGAAATACGGGCAAGAGATTTATCTCCTAAATATTTTGCCCAAGTAACAAAATCAGCCTTTTCACTTAGATCGCTGAAAAAGTGAACCCCATACCCACCACGATCAAATACTAACATGGGACGCGAAATTCCTAATTCTATAAGCTTGCCGGCAGCACGTGAAATAATAGGGCGGAAGTCTATCTCATTGGACTCGGTGAAGAAGAATAGGGGCTTTCCCTGAAGATCAGTAACCGCATAAAGCTCATTCCCTCGCATAGCTAAACGTCTGACAGTAAGGTACCCCTTGGCAATGACCTTAAGTCCATAATAGGGCAAAAAATGGCCGTCAATAAAGAATACTTCCGGATCGATTTGCCCCTGTTGAAGAAGACGCGTAGCAAATCCATCAATAAGATCTCCGCTGAGGTTAAACTCAGCCATCTGGCCCAGATGATTCCTCATGGTTTCTTTATCCGGGCTTTTATTCATGCCAGCAAGGATTCCCAATTTAGAGGCATTAACCAACTTAAGGGCCTCAATAGATGGGATGCTGAGATTGACGCTATGAAAAAGGGTGGCAAGAATTTCCCAACTCTGATAACTGGCCCCAGGCCTTAAAGGAAAAGGAGACAAAAGCTCTTCAAAATCTATCTCCTGTAAATATAGATTATGCATTAGACCACCACAAAAGCTGCTCCGTTCTCCTTGCTGCAATCTTTTAATAAGCCGTTTCTCTGTTTCTTTTTCCCCTTTTGGCGCAGCCTCCTTTTCTGATTCCTCACTCTTTTTTCTAAGCTCCGGGTCTCTTTCAAAATTGAGTCGCAGTTGTCGGCCATCATAATCTTCTTTGTCTATAGATTCAGCTATCTCGGCCAGCTCTATAAGCTCCTTTTTGCCTGGCCGATTCTTATCTCTTTTATTGTCCGCCTTCTCAGTGCGAATCCGTGCCACCGAGCTGCGTGAAATTTCTATATTGAGGTCTTTGGCAGCTTGATCAGCAATGGCCTGATCAGTCCAATCAGGATATTGTCTTTGCAGTTTCTTGATGTGGGATCGAATTTCATTAATATACTTATAAGGTGACTTAAGTCCCCGATTATCTTCAAAAATTGCCTCTAAGCCCAAGAATCTTTTGGTACGTAGCAGCTTAAAGACGGTGTTGCGGTGAAAACCGCAGATACTTCCAGCATGTTTCTGATTACAAAGCCCCCTTTCCACAAGTTCAACAGCCGCCACCTTTCGCTCATTAACATCGTCTGTATTGAACCGTGCAACCGGGGCATAGTTGAAAAACATGGCCTTTATCAGATTTCCTTTCATGTCATTTTCTTGAAAAATTACCAATTTGCCGACTCTTTCGGATTTGACCAGCATAATGACCGATATGATACCGAAAAAGTTTTTAAAGTCAAGAACAATTTGAAAAAATATTATCAATGATATCAGTAAGTTAAAATTCAGATTTTTTGGAATGCACACGTTTACTTGAGAAATACCGGTTTAATGATTTCAGATGGTTAAACCATACCACCCCGATTTATTGTGATCTCAAATAAGATTCTTGATGATATGCGTGATGTGATGCGGCGGCGACACTATTCGATTCGCACGGAGCGAAGCTACTGCGGATGGGTGAAGCGCTTTATCTGATGGCAGTACGTTTTCCCTGCTCAAAGCCTGTCAACCGACCCGCGCACAGGTATCGTCCGCCGTCACCATCTTGATCCCAGTCCCATCAACAAGGCAATTGCCAACGCTGTGCGGACCGCCGGTGTCCAGAAACGGGTCAGTGCGCACACGTTTCGCCATTCGTTTGCAACGGATTTGCTCCGGCGAGGCAAGGTTAAGAGGGAACATATCCCTCTGCATAAGAATAATAATATTTTCCCACAACCATATGATTTTTTCTGATGACGATCTCATGCACCTTTCCTGTTTTATGAAAGCGGGAAAGGATCAACGGGGTCGTTAAGTCCTCCGGGTTTCGGCTCACCAGAATCGCATCTCTGTTTTTCTGTTCTTTTTCCGGGAACCAGTAATTGTACATAAGACTATTTTTCCCGAACAGGTGCCTTCCTCCTGTGTACAAAACACCTTCTTTGTCGATACAAAGACCTGGATGCTCTTCATCAGCCCGGGTTCTATAGAAAGCAAGACCACTGGCTATCTTGTACTTATCCATACCTATAACCAGTGGTTCCTTCCCTGTGCGACTCTCAAACTGTTCCTCGACTTCCTCGATCTGCCTGCCGAAGTCACGCCATCCAAGCAACAGAAAATTCTCCGGATATGCCAGACCCGGAAGTCCAAGGACTAAATAATGAAAACCTATGCCATATAACAGCAAAGTTGTTACAATCGTCTTTGGCCATGCGGACTGTATGATGCGAAGAAGACCTTTGCCCTGGAATCCGGCACCTGATCTCATCTGATAAGCCAGCAAAGGGATCATCCCAAGCCATACCGGACCGGTCCAGTTGATCTTGACTGTTTTGAATAAACTAAAAACCAGGAAGACAGCCAGAGGAAACAGGGAAAAAACAATGGAAAAACTGTGAATGCGCTCCCAGGGTATTTGCAGATCATAATAATGGCCGAGCTTGTTGCTCCATCTTGACATTATTACTGAAAGTACTGCCGCCACTCCTGTCGGAGTGAGAAAGACCATAGTATAGAGCATCAGGTAGTGAAGAGAAAAGTGAAAATCCCCTTGTACTCTGCGTGGCCCCTGGAACCAAAACGAGACCCAGTCGTGATTAGCGTTCCAGAAAATTACAGGAGAAAAAAGAACCAATGCAATCAATACGGCCAGGTATGGTTCCGGCCTCAACAACCATCGCCTTGAACGACGATCAATCAATATAAACAAAAGTGTAGCCGGTCCTATAAGAGCGATTGAATACTTTGCAAGCATGCCCAAGCCGACGCATACACCGGCACCGGTCCAGGCAAGGGGCTTTTCATCCAAGAGGGCCTGCTGCAGGAAATAGATGGCCCCGGCCCAACATGCAACCATTGGCGCGTCTGGTGTCATGATTAAACCGACCCCAAAATAGAATGGGAGCGTGGAAACGAGCAGAACAGCCAAAATGGCAGTGGATTTATCAAACAGTCTACGTGCCAGTCCATAAGAGAAAAACGCGGTTAAGAGCCAACAACCAAATGCGCCAATGCGAACGGCAAATTCATTGTTCCCCAAAACACTTGTACTGAGCCATATTATCCAAGCCACCAAAGGTGGATGATCCAGGTAACCGATATCCAGATGCTGTGCATAATTCCAGTAATATGTCTCCTCTTGCAGGAGTTCCGGCATGCCTATATAAATGAGGCGCAAAAATATAGTATAGCCGATTATTCCGAGTACCAGTAATCTCCACCTCACATTGGACAAGGTGTTGGATTCAACCCGTGAGAAAATAAAGAACGCACTGCCGCAATAATTGACCAGGGCCGCTGCACCTATAGCCGCCACCATAGCCACACGAGCTGGAAATCCGCACATCTGCGTAAGTGCTGCCAGGATACCGCCACGAATAAAGAGCGCCAATAATGCAACTACAAGAAAGGCTGTGTATCTGCCGGGAGCGGCAGGAAAACGTTCCCCATTGCTTCTCAAAAAGGACCAACGGGTGTTCAGTAAAAAATTAGAAATTGTCGCAATCAAAAAGCTCAGGATATGTGCTGTCCCCAAAGCCATACCTTTTGATAATAGGATTTGAAATAGCGACAGATCGATGAAGAATCCCAGAAATCCTACCAGGGTAAAGCTTATGGTGCTGCCTGTGGAGAAATTACCTCCGGTTAGCATGAGTAACTGATGTAAATAATCCCATGTCGCATGCAGGCCCCATTTTGATTTACCTTTTTGCCGGTCACGAAACCTGATTGGAATTTCAGCTACCCTCATGGAATCGCCGCCCCCGGCCAGCAATTCCAGGGCGATTTTGAAGCCAGGGACATCGTTTTTTATCTCTTCGAGCCGTTTCCGATTCACAGCAAAAAAACCGGACATGGGATCACTTATATCGGTCAGCGGCCATGCAAGAAGATTGGCAATTCTGGAAGTCATGGTCCTGGTGAAACACCATTTTTCAGTGGAGCCCCCTTGTATATAGCGACTCCCGATTGCCATATCGTGCGTACCATCTTTTATGGGCTGTATAAGTTCCGGTATCTTCTCAGGCGGATGGCTGAAATCGGCATCCATCACTACTACTATGTCACCGCTTGCCTCTTTTGCTCCATCAATGACTGCACTAGCCAAACCTTGTTTTCCATCACGTGCGAGCAATTTAACAGGATATTTTTCCTGCCACCGCTGCACCCGTTGCCGGGTATCATCTGTAGAACCATCATCGACAACGATAATTTCCTTATCCAGTTGAAGACAGGATTCATGAAACAGAATCCTTTCAAGCAGAGAATCTATATTCTCTGACTCATTCAACGTTGGAATAATGATTGACACTGTTTCCATTTTGTATATCACCTAAGCGTATGTAAAATACTAACCTTTGCTTTTGAATCTGCCCAACTCGAGCAATATTTTTTGCAATTCATCCCTGTGGGACCTAAAAAAGATGGCCGGTTCCTCAACCATCTGATCATCTTTCGTCGTAATCCTGTCTTTGGGAATCCCTGGCCCAAGAGGGAAGACAGCCTTGTAATTCAGGCCGACATAACCGATACTGGACCAATCACTGATAATGGTGTAGTCACGCATCTCCTGACCCAGGAGATCATGGCCCAATGAGTAGGTTTCAGCGGGATTCTGCACGCCGATTAGCGGCATAAGGGTAGCTGGTATATCAAGATGGCTGGTCATCCTGTCAACTTCCCCGCTCCCCATTCCAGGGACCCAGAGCACCAGAGGGACCCGGATCTGTTCCTGGTGAAATTCGGAATTGTGGCCCCAGCGCCCCTTCTCCATGAATTCTTCACCATGGTCCCCGGTGATGATCACTACGGTATTTTTCAGCAGGTCTTCCTGTTCCAGAAAATCCAGCACCCGTTTGAACTGGCTGTCCAGATGGTGGCATGAATTGATATAGCGGTTCCGAATAAGCTCGATATCGTCCTCTAACGACATGGTCGCATAGTTGAAGTCTTGAAGGTATGGCTCCCGGATGATGCTTTCTTCAGGAAAATAGTAGCGGGCATGAGGAGATTCAAAAAACATAAAGGCCATAAATGGTCTTGATGAATCACGATTTGTGATAAATCGCACCAGATCAGTCACATTTCTGCGGTCTGCTTTCCATCCTTGATCTTCACTGTGTTCATGGAGAAATTCCTTCGGGACTTTGGCAAAGATAGTCTTGTCAAATTCAGGGTAAGAAAATTTTGCGCTGGTATACATGCCCAATTGATAAGCCTGATCCTGCAATATATCCATGATAATAGGACTTCGCTGCTCTGCCAGGAAAGAGAACCAATAAGGGCCGTATAATCCATAGAACATGGTAAACAGGCCCATGCGTGTGCCGTTACCTCCGCTGTAGTGATGCATGAAACGAAATCCCTTCTGCGAAAACGCCCAGGTTTCCGGCATAATCTCAGGATCCAACATGTCCCAACGCCATGATTCTGCTACCATCCAGACAATATTGAGTGGCTGTTCAGGCGCCACTACTTGAATTGATTCCAGTGGATATACTAATCGTGTTGCATCTGTATCCAGGCTGAGCTTTGCTTCATGCTTAACATCAAAACCGAGCTTTTTTGAAATACCGCGGAAAGTAAACGGCATATAGAGAGGAAAGGCATTCGCAGCTATCATTACAGGTCTGTATTCCTGAATATTACTTATTCCATATGCAATCCGCTCACTGAAACCAAGCAGGATGACCAGAATCAATGCNNTAACGATAAAATTTGCGAGGCATACGGGCTGTCTGCTGTAAACGACTGTGTAAAAATCTATGCAATACCCACAACAGAGTTGCCTGCATGCCTATCAAAACGATAGCGATAAAACAAAAGGTAATGATCGCAGAATTACCGGTTCCCATGGATTCCATGCCGCCAGACGTGGTTACCAGATTCAAGACAAAGCCGTTTATATGAAAACCAAAAAGTCTAAATATGGTGAGGTCAGCAAGCAGCAGAATGTCCACAGTAGAAGTCGACGCCACTGCCACTCCATATTCCAGCGCAGGGGAAAACCGGTCCAGGCTGAAGGTATTACCTGTTTTTCGATATGACAGATAATGCAGGAACTTTGTAAGAATTATTGCAGGCAGCAGATAAATAAACCCATAACTCAGATAAGCTGCCATTAAAAACAGTGATATGCGCAAATCACCAGACGGAATCGTCCTGACATAGCCATAGGACAGAATAAGCACAACGATATAAGATGCGAAAAAGTAATGATTTAAGAGACGGCGAGTCCGGTCAGCCTTTGTCATTAAAGATTTCCTCAACACATGAAAAAACCCAATCTGCGGCGTTG
>DFBQ01000189.1 GCA_002367355.1 Deltaproteobacteria bacterium UBA3076
CCTCATTACATTGCAAGACGGATGGTTCGCTTTGCCTCAGAAGATGTTGGAAACGCAGACCCCCAGGCCCTGACTCTGGCAATCGATGCCTTAAAGACTTACGATTTCCTTGGGCCTCCGGAAGGTGAACTGGCCCTGGCCCAGGCAGCGGTTTACCTGGCCACAGCACCCAAGAGTAACGCGGTCTATGTGGCCTTTGGAGAATCTCAGTCTGACGCCAGAAAATTTGGCACACTGCCTGTTCCAATGCACATCAGAAACGCCCCCACGAAACTCATGAAGGAAATCGGATATGGAAAGGATTACCGCTATGCCCACGACTATCCTGAAGCCTTGGTAGACCAAGGATACTTCCCTTCCGAGCTCAGGGAGCGTATCTACTACAGACCGACAAATCGCGGACATGAACGAATCATCAAAGAACGATTAGATAAATGGAGAAAGATATTGGCCCAAAGGAGAAGCCACAAGGGCATTTGAGGCGTTTTCACAGGTGCGCGTGCACTTTATACCCGCGCATCCTTGTCCAGCCCAATGTTATACAGACAAAATACTCTGTCTATCTCTTGTCAATCTTGACAGGGCCAACAAAAGATACTATCATCGTAATACCAAAAGGAATATCAAGGTACTCCATGGCCTACGGTCTCCTGACATTTAGCCATTATGCGGAGAAAACCATTAATGAAAGTTAAAACATCTATCACTCTTTCAGAAGACTTAATTAAAAAAATTGACGAGTTATCCAGCCAATACGGCAATCGATCGGCCTTGATTGAGAAAGCGATCCGCGATTTTTTCACCACTGAAGCAAAACGCATACGGGACATTCAGGATATGAAAATCCTGAATCGCAGATCAGACGAGTTTAATAAAGAAGCCGAGGACGTTCTCTCCTATCAGGTGGATCTATGAGACGAGGCGAACTCTATCGCGTCCATAAAGCTTCATCTGAAGATCCGAAAAAATATCGTGTTTTCGTTGTGGTAAGTCGTCAAGTCCTTTTGGATTCCCGTTTCTCAACAGCAATCTGTGCCCCTATTTATTCCTCTTATGATGGCCTTTCAACACAGGTCTCTGTGGGGATCGACGATGGGTTGAAGCATGAAAGCAGCATATATTGCGATGAACTTATCAGCATACCCAAGCGTTCTCTGACTCACTTCATAGGCACCCTTCGCCTATCCAAAATCGAAGCTCTCAATGGGGCATTAGCTATCGCTGTCGGTATAGACTCGCCCCCTGCTTGATGATCGTTTCAAAATTTTCGACCTGTGCTATCGATGTTTGCATCAGCAAAGCGATCCCAAAAATGTCACAGGATCGCCTCTATGCAGCCAACTTGAATTCCAGATCGCCTTCCTCAAACCATTTTGTCCATTCCCTGTTCCTTTTCAATACTTCAATTGATGCTAGTGATACTGAGCCAGACTCGGACCAGCTCATGCCATCGTGTTTCTGCCTGTTGGGATACGACAAGGTCGTTCATCTTTTCCCCAGTGCAGAAAGCGTAGCAATTGGTACAGGATTATGGAATCCCCTTGGCAGAAGTAGCCCGACAGCTCGGAGTTTCTACGTCTGCCATTTCCAAGGCAATTACAAGGAAAACGAAAGAGTAGGTCAAGATAGTCAATTACGTCCCCAATTTTCGTCCCCAATTTTTCCTGAAACACATAAAGGAAAACAGGGATAGCGGCAGCAGGCTGAAGGAGCTTATGCAAGTGCTTCCCGCATTGTCAAAAGATCAGGTGCAGAAATTAGTTGCTGAACTCAAAAAAGAAGGAAAAATTTACAAGATCGGAGCTACGAAGGCAGCCCTGTGGTATCCGGAAAACACGGATTCTATTGCGTCATAAAAAAGAAATGGCGCAATCATGGCGCAATTAAATATGTATAACTGCCTGATATACAATGAATTATATTGCGCCGTCTATTACAGTGATAACAGAAGACGGTGTGGACCTTGAAGTGCTCCGTTAACTCCTGAGCGATGCGGTTGATGAGGGTGAAATACAACAAACCACATACCATCTTGTTTGTTGACGAGATACACCCCTATTCCATGGATCTCTGCTTTATCAAATGCCGATTGACAAACGTTCCATAAATAGTACAATTTTTTTATGGTCAGGCACAAGATCATAAGGGCGAATTTCTATGCCACCTCATCAGGAAAAATGCCCGTTCGGGAATGGCTTTTGTCATTGGACAAGCAGGACAGGATCGAGATCGGCGGAGATATCGCCAATGCCGAATACAATTGGCCTGTCGGTCCTCCTAAGTGTAAGCCTCTTGAGCGTGGAATTTTCGAAATACGGAGCAATATTTCCACCGGTCGCACGGCGCGGGTGCTCTTCTTTATCGAATCTAAGGAAATGTACTTGCTTCACGGATTCATCAAGAAATCACAAAAGACTCCGAGGCGAGATCTTGAACTTGCCAAAAGGAGAAAAAAGGAAATGGAGGGATAACGGATGGTCAGTAAGAAACATATTGGACAAAACTTTGACGATTTTCTCAGGGAAGAAGGCATCTACGAGGAAGTCCAATTAAATGCCTTAAAAAAGACCCTTGCTCACCAGATTAAAACTATGATGCATAAACAAGGCATCCGAAAAACAGAGATGGCAACCCGCATGAAAACGAGCCGCTCATCACTAGAACGTCTGCTCAATGAAGAATCGTGCAACGTAACCATCACCACAATCAGCAAAGCGGCATCTGTACTCGGAAAACGAATTGAACTTTCACTTGTGGACAACAATATGTAATGTGGAAGAAGTAATGGCTCACAGCCCACACACCACATTGTCAACTGTTTAAATGCTTGCTCCCCTCATGTATTAATATTCGCCCGACCTCTGATCGGTGCCACTACGGAGAAC
>DFBQ01000159.1:0-1281 GCA_002367355.1 Deltaproteobacteria bacterium UBA3076
TAGATAATATTGCCGCTTGCCATCTCCGCCTTTGTGTGCCTGAACAGCGAACGGAAAGCGAATACTTCAAGAATCATACGGCCTATAACCCCGAGTGTGCTGCTAGGGCATTCGATCTTATTCTGTTTAATCCAGGGCAATGTCTTCTGCTGCCCACACGTAGTAGGTATACGATAAGGAACAGGTGACCGTCCCCAGTCGACGACTCGATAAATAAACCCCACAAGGAATATGGCGAACGCCGCATAAGGTACAAAAATCCCGAAGATAGGCTGCAGGGCTGACACTTCCCCTCCGACCAAAGCAACCGCTACGATTGCCAGAACCGCACCAAGAGATACACCTAACGATACTTTTACATCCATTACCGTTACCTCACTTCTCCTAGACCGCAACTATTACAGCAGTCTTTAGCCCCTTTACCCTGCCCCTGCTCTTGTCGAACCATATAAGAAAGACACTTTGCCTCTCCCTCTGTAAAAAATGGTCTTTTTTTAAATTCATCCAATTTGATTTCCCATATCTTCTCCCGACACTTCATGTATACGTCAAAGGCGAGGAGAGCACAATAGTCGATCCTCGACTCAAATTCCAGCAGGTCTTCAAAAAGTCCATCTTTATCTATATCTTTTCTCATCTCATCCCTGATGACTTTCTTAAGCAGAAGAACAACAGCAACAGCCCCTGAAGGCGGAAAATCCTGAACCGCCCTGATTCTGACTATCTTGTCTAGAAGAGAAAACATATTCTGCTGATTATTTCCGTTAAGGAGCTCATCAAATAGAGGCCCCACTGCTTCAGAAATCTCGGCGCCTACGGGATTGGCAAACTTATTTCTTTGGTGCCTGAAAAACTCTACGGTTTCAGAAGGATAAGATTCCTGGACACTATTAATCCACTTATCTACAATAAGAATTCTTTTTTTTGCCAGGAGTTTTTCTAAATTCATATTCGCACTATTCTTTAAGGCTTCAGACATAAATTATTTTTTGCCCTGCCGGCAGGATATTAACATTTATCCATTAATCCTGCGGCAACGACCGGCTTTTATTACCTTTTTTTCTCTAAATCATTCAGAACTCCCCATAATTTTCTGAATGACAATTCATAATGAACATCTCTTTATACAAAATGTGATTCCATGTCAAGACCAACTATGGATGAAACTGGATTTGAATACAATATTATGTTATTCCGTCTCCCTAAACGCTGTCAGGAAATGTAACCGTTCACGGGTTACAACGCCCATTTTACCGCAACCCACCGAACTGTAAGCGTTTA
>DFBQ01000159.1:1311-17706 GCA_002367355.1 Deltaproteobacteria bacterium UBA3076
CCTGTACTTCAAGTGCCCGACAACAAAGCAGATGCAGTGCCCTGTAAACGCTTACCAGGAAATAAATGAAAATATTACTCATATATCCATACTGCCTTGAAGACAGACTCCAAGATTACGATGTAAGGGTCATGCCTATAGGCGCTTATTATATAGGCGCTGTGCTAAAAGCAAATCACCATGATGTTGAGATATTGAATTGGCACAATATTAATAAAACGCCTGAAAGAATCAAGGAGATTCTGAAAGAAAAAAGGCCGGATATCATTGGTTTTTCCATCTTGCATGCGAACCGCTGGGGCGGCATAGAGGTTGCCCAAATTGCCAAGCAGCTTAATCCAAAGGTCAAGATCGTGTTTGGCGGAGTTGGAGCCACCTTTCTGTGGAAACATTTCCTGACCCATTTCCCGGAAATAGACTTCGTCGTCATGAGAGAAGGAGAGTACACCTTTTTAAATCTGGTAAAATGTATTGAAAATGCAGATTATGAACATGTTGAAGACATTAAGGGAATCTGTTTCAGGAAAACAGGCAAGATACTACGGACTGAAGATGCAACATTTATTCAAAATATTGATGAGCTGCCAAATCCGGCGAAATATTTCAAATATCAGCATGTAATCTCGTCTCGGGGGTGTCCATGGAATTGTACGTTTTGCGGATCACCCCGATTTTGGAAACGTAAAGTCAGGTTTCACTCTCCGGAATACTTTGTGGAGCAACTGGAACTGCTCTATAAAAAAGAAGTAAATTTTTTTTATGTCTCAGACGATACCTTCACGCTCAAAGGGGATCGGGTGATTGAGATATGCAAAAAAATCCTGAAAAGGAACCTTAATATCACCTGGTTTGCTATCTCGCGAGCAAACTGTGTGAGTGAAGAGATATTATATTGGATGAGGAAGGCCGGCTGCATTCAAATCAGCTACGGCGTGGAAAGTGGTTCTGAAAAGATCAGGAATTGCCTGAATAAAAATATTAAGACCCATGATATTAAAAAAGCCTTTGAGCTGACTACTAAATACGGAATCCTTGCACGCGCCTATTTCATCTATGGCTCCCCTGGAGAGAGCTGGGCAACCATTCAGAAGACAATAGATCTGATGCATAAAATCAAGCCAATGAGTACTATTTTTTATATCCTTGACCTGTTTCCAGGCACAGCGCTTTACTCGGATTTCAAGAAAAAATTCAAGGTCTCAGACGATATCTGGCTACAGCAAATAGAAGATATCATGTATTTTGAAACTGATCCCCGTCTGTCCAAGGATATGATATTGGCCTTTGGCGAAAAACTGAGAAGGGAATACTATGGAAATCTTCACCATTATGTTGATTCCGTTGAACTTATAGATAAAAAAGACCTCTACGAACTGCATTCAGGTTTTTGCTCAAGACTGGGGATGACCTTCAGCCACGGGGACTACGCCAGGATCGACGCCGTCAAGGAAAAAGATAAAACCGCTGAAAAGCTATTCAAAAGGGCATTGGGTTATTACCCTGACCATCGGGCTTATCTGGGATTGGGCATCATAATGCAGAAAAACAGGGCCTTTGATGAATCTATCAGGATTCTATCAGAAGGCATTAAATGTTTCCCTGGCAGTGAGCCGTTGAATACGTGCCTGGGAATCAGCTATATGAACTTAGGACAATATAGCAAGGCGCTTTCATGCCTTCTGAAATTCCCTGACTCAAGAGAAACGGTTCCCTATATTGCAAGCTGTTACAAGGCATTGGGTGATTCTGAAAAAGAATCCGTCTTCCTTGAAAAACTCCGCAATATTGAGTTACTGTAGTCACATGTTCCAAAGAAACTTTCCCAGATTAGTCATCACGGGCCTTAAGGGCGGAGCGGGAAAAACTGTAGCCGCTTTAGGACTGGTTCGGGCCTGGCAAAGACAGGGCCTTCAAGTAGTACCTTTTAAAAAGGGCCCTGATTATATTGATGCCGGCTGGCTCTCACAGGCAGCCAAAAGACCCTGCTACAACCTGGACCCTTTCCTTATGTCCAAGGAAATCATCCGCAAGTCCTTTGCCTTCAGGGCAAAAGACGCTGATATCAGCGTAATAGAAGGTAATCGTGGTCTTTTTGACGGCGTAGATGAGTCCGGTTCAAGTAGCACGGCAGAACTTGCCAAGTGGATAGATGCCCCTGTTGTTTTAGTTTTGGACTGCACCAAAATGACAAGGACAGCCGCGGCCCTTGTCCTGGGCTGTCAGAGGCTTGATCCGGAACTTCGTATTGAGGGAGTGATACTCAACCATGTAGCCGGATTGCGCCATGAAACAATTGTCAGGCAATCTGTGGAAAAATACACGGGCATTTCCGTACTCGGCGCCCTGCCAAGGATGAAGGGTGATCCTATCCCCATGCGCCATCTTGGTGTAACTCCGTGGGAAGAACACCCGGAGGCCGCCAAAGCCCTGGACAGGCTGGGCCGGATGGTGACAGAGTCAGTGGATATCCATACATTAGCAAGGATCGCTGATCAAAGTGGGGAATGGAAGTTTGGCAGTATGGATGCCGTGGAATTATTTCCTGGTGCAGAAGAAATCTCTTCGTCACAAACGCCTCTTGTAGGAGTGCTCCAGGATGGGGCCTTCCAATTCTATTACCCTGAAAACCTTGAAGCCCTGGAGAAAGCCGGGGCAAAACTCATATTCCTGGATTCCCTTCAAGGCGGCGGATTGCCGGAACTCGATGCTATATATATAGGAGGGGGGTTCCCTGAAACACAGGCTGCCCGCCTCTCAGCTAATGAAGCCATGAGAAAAGATCTTTATCTGGCTATACATCAGGGACTTCCTGTCTATGCAGAATGCGGAGGCATGATGTATCTGGGCAGACAACTTGTCTGGCAAGGGCGGACCTATCCTATGGCAGGGGCCATCGGTTGGGATTTTGTTGTCGGTGAAAAGCCGGTCGGCCATGGCTACAGCGCCCTGGAAGTTGTCTCCCAAAACCCCTTTTATGATGTAGGGACAATATTGCGGGGCCATGAATTTCATTACTCCAGACCGGTCCTGGTGGACAAAGAAAAATCAGGTAAACTAAGCTGCCGTGTAGTAAGGGGACATGGCTTTGACGGACAACTTGAAGGAATAGTGTTTAAAAATATCTTTGGAACCTATACCCATATTCACGCCCTTGAGCGCCCTGAATGGGCCACCCGCATAGTTAAGATCGCTGTCGAATATCGGGCATCCTTCACGACAAGTCAAAAGTAGTTGTAATCAGGGGAATAGACTGAAGGTAGAAGGCCAATAGGGACAAATCATGCGTGATCACACAAAACTGCAGGCATTTGAGTTGGCTGACGAGATTGCAGTATTAGTTTAGAGGATTCATCTCTGTTCGATCGTTGCGAGATGGTTGACGTACTTCAGTCTTCAGCCTTCAACCTTCGACCTGAATAGTTACCTTTGAAAAAAGTGTAACCTACAAAATGAAGGATACCAAATATTTCATTAAAACGGGGTTGACAAAAAGAACGCCGATCGTCTATATGAACGACCAAGTAATTAAACGCCAAGATATGTGGGCTTACTGATTATCATAAAAAGGAGGAAGTTATGTTTGAGGTCACCGTTGATTTTGATAAGTGCCAAGGCGACGAGGAGTGTGTGGGCAACTGTCCGTCTGAAGTATTTGACTGGGACGAAGAGGCTAAAAGGCCGATAGTCGCCAGAATGGATGACTGTTTGGGCTGTGAGACCTGTGTAGAGGTCTGTGAAGCGGGCGCAATCACCGTTGAGGAAGTATAGCGCAATCTAAACATCAAATCTTGTCGAACAAAAAAGGATAGCCATTCGCTATCCTTTTTTTTGAGCCTTTTGAAGGGTTTTAACCACAGGCTAAACCGCACTCCCTTGGAATATGCAATGGGTTGGCTTTGAAACCCGGGAAAAGCGACCGATTCAAGACAGATGTCACGTGGTATGCGCAAGTACGAGACGCGCTGCCTCCGCATCCTTTGTGATCTGTCCGGCCAATTCCTTTGGCCCGGAAAATTTTTTTTCATCCCTCAATCGCTGTATAAAATCCAATTTAATCGGGTGGCCGTAGATATCCTTTTCAAAGTCGAATATATGGACCTCGGCCCCCAGTTCCTGTCCGCCAAAGGTGGGATTGTAGCCGATATTCATCACACCTCCATAGCACTGGTCTTGATGGATAACCTGAACTACGTAGACCCCCGGTTTGGGGCATAGGTCCTCCTTGTCAATGCGCAGGTTTGCTGTGGGAAAACCTACGACCGGACCGCCTCGACGTATTCCTTCCTGTACGATTCCATGAATCTGGTAATACCTTCCAAGGAGGAGCCGGACCTTTTTCATCTCGCCCAGGGTCACGTATTCCCTGACATTAGTACTGCTGACTACCATACCTTCCACAGAAACAGGGGAGACAACATGTACGTTAAATCCAAGCTTGGATCCCATGGCCCGGAGTAAAGATATGTTTCCATGCCGGCCCTTGCCAAAGGCATAATCATAACCCACGACCAGGTCCTCCACCCCTATGGTCCGGTGAAGTATTTTATTGACAAAATCGTGCGCAGACGTGCCTGCAAGCTCTTTGGTAAAGGGTAAGCAGATCAGGTGTTCAATTCCAGCCTCAGCTATCAGCTCCACCTTATGGTCCATGGTTGAAATAAGTTTTGGTGGATTTTGAGGCCTTAAGACCTTCATGGGATGAGGCTCAAAGGTAAGGGCTACCGTGTCCCCGTTTCTTGGCCCTGCAAGCTCCACTACCCGGCGGAAAAGGGCCTGATGCCCCAGATGTACTCCGTCAAAGTTACCTATGGTCAGTGCAGGCCGATGAAATGGTTTTTTAATCTCGTGCAGGCCTTTGTAAACCTTCATTTCAAATCTTCTTCAGTTTGTGGTTGCAGCCTTTGCTCCAGACATTCACTTACCATTTGATCAGCAGACAGTACAATGGCCCCTTGACAAGTGCAAGCACTGTCTATTTAATGACTTTCGCTCAGCCGAAGTGGCGGAATTGGTAGACGCGCTAGATTCAGGATCTAGTGGATAGTATATCCGTGGGAGTTCGAATCTCCCCTTCGGCACCACCTAATTAGTGTCTGAACGGAAAAGCGGTTAAGACACAATTGTGAATTCTAAATTTTGAATTTAGGATTGCTGATTTTTGAGCGAAATTACTTCCCGGTCTTTCCGCTTATCTTTTGACGCAGCACTCCTGAAGGCCGGAAAGTCACGACTCTTCGAGAATCAAGGATCAGATCCTCTCCTGTGTGCGGGTTTCTGCCACGTCTGGATCTCTTATCCTTAACAGAAAATTTACCAAAACCGCTAATAAGAACGTTCTCTCCTGCCTCAAGACGATCTTTAATGATCTTGAGCAAGCTCTCTACAGCTTGAGCAGACTCTATTTTGCTCAATTTTTTACTTCTATATATACGACTTACAAGATCTGCCTTAGTTAAGGTCATATTGAGACACCCTCCTCTACAAACACACCAAAAAATCTCAGGGAAGCTGTTACAACTCCCAAAACAATTAATACATTAAAGAAAAAAACCCATTAAGTCAAGAGGATAAGCGCCCCCAAAAAAGATATCTCGAAAATTCTTTTATTGCGTATCGTTCAAGCAATCAACCATAGCCCTCAAGTCATCAAGAGGTATTTGCCCTGGAGCGGCCTCATGACCCCTGGCTGGAGACGCATAGGTCAGATAAGCCCCCAGCGCCAGGCAGGCCAGCCTGCTCATCTTTCCAAAAGGCCCCATACAGAAAGCTATTAAAGGGACCCCCTCATCCAGGACCTTAAAATACAGCGAAAAAACTTTCAGGACATCCTGCGGACCCGCGGCCATGGTGACTATCTTCCCAATGTCTGCCCCGGCACGCCTTTCCGAATCAAATATGTCGATCAGTTTTTCCTTCTCGGGAGTGCAAGAAAAATCATGAAAGGAAATGATGAGCTTTGTCCCGGTTTCACGAACCTTTTTTACTATGGCATCCCTTAAGGCCGGATCTGTTCTGAGTTCAATATCAACATAATCCGCACCTGCAGATATGGCCTTTCCCAAAAGGTTGATTCGCTCCTCTTCCGGACCTGGGAAAAGACCCCCTTCTGCTGAGGATCTATTAGTAAAAATAAAGGGACAGGGACGATCTTTTATTAAACTCACAAGATCCAGAGATTCCACATCCGCAAGAGTATCCAGACGGACTTCTGCCATATCGGCTTTTGCCGCCACCTGTTTCAGACGCTTCAGCAGGGCATCACAGGTAGGTTCAGCCAGGGAAACACAGATCATGCGAGACAATCACCAAATCACTAAATGATTCCACTGAAAAAACCCAATCTGCGGCGTTGCTTCAATTTTCCAGTCACTGCGACGTACGATAAGTACGTCTCATTCCTGGAAAATTTCGCGCCTTGCATCTCGGGCTTTTTGAGCGGAATCATGTTTCAGACTTTTTGCAGTGTAATCACTAAATAAAATATGTGTCCTTCCGGGGGTCGATTCCCTCCAGATAGCCGGCAATGGCCTTATCATACTTATTTGTTGTAATAAAGACCTTTCTGGCCAGTTCAAAACGTGTGGTCAGGGTAGTGGCTCCATCATTGGCCTTCATTTCTCCAAGCACCTTTGAATAATCAGATGGATCTACAACCACAGTCACAAACCGGAAGTTCTTTGCAGAAGAACGAAGCAGAGTTGGCCCCCCTATATCAATATTCTCAATGGCGTCAGCCAAACTCACACCTTCTTTGGCCACGGTTTTTTCAAAGGCATAAAGATTTACCACTACCATATCAATAGAGGGAATAGCATGGTCCTCCATCTGTTGCATGTGGCCGGCATTGTCACGAAGGGCCAGGATTCCGCCATGCACAATGGGGTGTAAAGTCTTTACCCGGCCATCCATCATCTCCGGAAAACCAGTAAGATCTGCAACATCCTTTACAGAAACGTCCGCCTCTCTTATTACCCGCGCTGTACCGCCGGTAGATACGATCTCTACACCCATATTCTCAAGTTCTTTAGCCAGTGCTACCACACCTGTCTTATCAGTTACGCTGATAAGTGCCCTTTTTATCTTTGTCATATGTATTGGCCGCCTTTTTTGTTTGGATTCAAAAGAGGATATTAATAAAACGGAAAAAAACTGGTCGGGACGAGAGGATTCGAACCTCCGACCCCAGCGTCCCGAACGCTGTGCTCTACCAGACTGAGCCACGTCCCGACCGAAGATCTATTTCATATATTCGCCAAGCCGGACCTTGTCAACAGAAGCATCTGCTGATATCAGGTTAATAAATATTTTGACTATACTACACGCACCGGGAGCAATCTATGTTTTTTCATAAAGTGGGGCGGCTTTTTTGGTAAGCGTTCACAGGNNATCTGCTTTGTTGTCGGGCACTTGAAGTACAGGGAGTACGTCTGCGTACCCGTACGCCTTGCATCTGCAGCACCCTGTGAACGCTTACAGTTCGGTAGGTCGCGGTAAAAACGGGCGTTGTAACCCCGTGAACAGTTACCTTTTTTGTGGCCATGAAGGAGGCAAGGCTTATGAAGATTGAGTCATATCGATTTGGTGAAATCGTAATTGATGGAATACTCCATACAAAAGACCTGAAAATTATTAGAGGAAAGACCTTTGACAACTGGTGGAGATCACAGGGACATATCCTTCAACTCTCTGACATCCTGGATGTTGTGGCTGCAAAACCCGGTACCCTGATAGTCGGAACAGGTGCTTACGGCAGAATGGTTCTAAGTTCCGGGCTTTCGGAGGAACTCGCGTCCAAGGGCATCCGCATAGAGGCCCTTCCCACCGAACCGGCCATACAGAGGTTCAATGAACTGGCATCGCAGCTTGGACACGAGGCTGTTGCCTTTGCAGTTCACCTCACATGCTAGGGCCTCTTGCACACCAATCTACCGATTCTCCCCTTCCGGGTATTGTAATTGCCGGCACACACAGCGGCTGCGGGAAAACAACAGTTACCCTTGCCATAATGTCAGCACTGAAAAAAACGGGCCTTAAAGTGGCTCCTTTTAAGGTTGGCCCTGACTTTATTGATCCCGGACACCACGCCTCAGTGTGTGGATGCCCTTCTCACAACCTTGATGGGTGGATTTTAAGTAAGCCTTCAGTGCAGGAATTATACTCGCAGTATTGTACCGGGGCGGATGTTTCAGTTATTGAGGGGGTAATGGGCCTCTTTGATGGTGCCGGAGGAACTTCTGAATCAGGTTCTACTGCAGAAATTGCAAAGTGGCTGGATCTGCCTGTCCTATTGATAGTGGATGTCATTGGTATGGCAAGGAGTGTGGCCGCACTGGTCAAGGGCTATCTTGAATTCGATAGCGGTTTACGCTTTGCCGGAGTAGTCCTTAATAAAGCGGGTAGTAAAAGGCATGCTGCGCTTTTGAAAGAGGCACTGTCTCCTCTGGGACTGTCATGGACCTGCACTCTGTTTCGTAATCAGGACCTGCAGCTTCCATCAAGGCATCTGGGACTCATAACTGCTGAGGAAGGCGGTCTTGAAACAAAGCAAGTAGACCTCTTTAGAAACTGGTTTGAAAAAGGCTGCGATTTAAATTCATTACTAAAAACAATCCGGCAAAACAGGAAAGACATATGTCCTTCTGATCAAACCGGAACAATAAAACGCCCTGGCATTTCCCGTTCGCGTCCGGTACGTATTGCAGTTGCAAAGGATGAGGCCTTTTGTTTCTATTACCAGGCAAATCTTGACATTCTTGAAAAATTCGGTGCGGAGCTCGTATTTTTCTCGCCCCTTAGAGATCATTCCCTGCCTCCTGGAATACAGGGGCTTTATCTTGGAGGCGGATACCCCGAACTGCACGCCAAAGCACTTTCAAGAAACAGGAACCTTCGAGAGGAAATACTGACCAAGGCCCAGGGAAATCTCCCTGTCTATGCAGAATGCGGGGGCTTTCTGTACCTGTGCCGGGGCGTGGCTCAAAAAGAAGAGCCAAAGCCGGCACATCCCTGGGTCGGCCTGTTCCCTTTTATGATAAATATGCAGAAAAGGCGCTGTGCCTTAGGCTACAGAGAAATCATTTTAAAAAAGAATACTATACTCGGCCCGGCCGGTACAAAAATTAGAGGACACGAATTCCATTATTCCAATTTGTTTGAGCCAATTTCTCAGGATAAATCAATAATCTCTGTTTACGAGGTCAGAAATGCCGGCAACAGCCTTCTCGCCCCTGAAGGTTACACGTGGAACAACACGCTTGCCGGCTATATACATCTACATTTTGGTAGTTGCCCCAATGCTGCCAAGCACTTCGTAGCTGAGGCGCGACAGCATTCTGTTCGTAACCGTTCAGGGTTCACCGAAGATCCGAATCGTTGATTAGTGAGTTCTGAGCCCACAATCTTCTTGCAAAAAATCCTTTATTTGGCTAAGAATTCCATGTCCTTAAAATTAAAATACAAATTGATTCTCTCACAAGCCGCTCTTGCGGTTAGGAACTGTCCACAAATAACTTGATTACACTGCAAAAAATCTGAAACATGATTCCGCTCAAAAAGCCCGAGATGCATCCCTTTATAGACAATGCTGAATTGTGAATGCTGAATTGTGGAAAAAAATTTAAAAGATATATACCTTAATTCAACACTCAACATTCAACATTTAACATTTAATTGTGCGCCGCAGATTGGGTTTTTTCAGCGGAATCATAAATTAAAATAGGAGATTTTTGACTATGCCCACAGGTCTGCGCTGGAAATTTATCTTGATGGCAGCTCTTATTGCCTTGTCTGTGGTTTTTGTACTGCCCTCTTTCTATAAAGGTACGCCCGACTGGTTCAAAAAGCATATCTACAGCGAGGGCCTGAAACTTGGTCTGGACCTCCAGGGAGGAATGCATCTCATCCTCAAGGTAGACGTGGACCAGGCAGTTAAAAACTCTGCAGATCTTGCCGCTACGGACCTTAAGGATTCCCTGGGGCGCAGGCAGATAACATTGGTGCGCCGCCAGAGTCCGAACCCTGACGAAATACTGTTCTTTCTTCCTAACAAGGACGCAGTGGGAAGGGTAAAGGCCGTTCTGGAAGATGAATTCCCAAGTCTCGAACTCGTAAAGGTAAAAGAAGAGGGAAAATTCCCAAGCCTGGTGTTAAGACTCTCCCCGGAAGAAGAAAAATTCATAAGAGAAAATGCGGTTGATCAGTCCCTGGAGATCATTCGTAACCGGATAGACCAGTTTGGTGTTACAGAACCTGTAATCGTCCGTCAAGGCGAGGAAGAAATAGTAGTCCAGCTTCCGGGGATCCAGGACCCTGAACGGGCCCTCAAGCTCATAGGGCAGACCGCGCAATTAGAGTTCAAGCTGGTGGATGACGAGGCCGGAGTGGACCTCGGAAGGCTTATCCGCCAGGCCACAGATAGCGGCCGCCTTCCAGCCGGCTATAACATTAAGGCCCTTAACTCGGTCCTGAAGGGCCAGATACCGAGAGACGATGCCATCTATTTCCTTAAGGAGGTCGATGATCGCACCGGCAAACCCCGAAAAACGCCGATTCTTCTCAAGGACAAAACGCTGATGACAGGGGATACTGTAAAGACTGCCCATGTCCGGATCGGCGGGAATTACAACGAGCCCTATGTTGCCCTTGAGTTTACAGATCGGGGGGCAAGACTCTTTGATAAAATCACCGGTGATAATGTGAGCAAGCGTCTTGCCATTGTCCTGGACGGAGTGGCCCGCTCTGCACCGGTAATAAGGGAACGTATAGGAGGAGGGCATGCTCAGATCACCGGCTCATTTACTACTGAAGAGGCATCTGACCTTGCCATTGTGCTGAGAGCAGGGGCACTGCCCGCGCCGATCAGCATTATTCAAAATGTCACGGTAGGTCCGTCTCTTGGCCATGATTCCATACAGCACGGCCTGTATTCGGGCCTGCTCGGAGCGGCCCTTGTAGTTGTCTTCATGGTCATATATTACACGTTTTCAGGTTTCATAGCGAACATAGCCATGGTCCTGAACCTGCTCTTTCTTATGGCTGTTTTGGCGCTTTTTCAGGCCACACTGACCCTTCCCGGTATAGCCGGCATCATACTCATCATTGGTATGGGGGTTGACTCCAACGTGCTGATCTTTGAGCGCATGCGGGAGGAAAGGGCCCTTGGAAAGCCCCTTAAGGCATTTATTGACGGGGGTTATGACAAGGCCTTCTGGACCATCGTAGACGCCCATGTTACCACTCTTATAACCGCCATAGCCCTGTTCCTCTTCGGGACCGGCCCAATCAAGGGCTTTGCCGTCACCCTGTCCGCCGGTATTGTCATCAACCTCTTTACTGCCATCTTTGGAACCAGGATGGTATATGACGGGCTGGTGGCCAAGCATGCCCTGACCAACCTGAGATTCCTCCAGTTAATCAAGAAAACCAGCCTGGACTTCATAGGACGCAGGAATTTCGCCTTCGCACTGTCAGTGGTCCTGGTAACTATAGGTCTTGCAGGCTTCATACAGGTCGTAAGAGGGGCAGCCAACCTCGGTGTAGACTTTTCCGGTGGAACCATGGTCCAGTACCGCGCAGACAAGCCCTTTACCCTGAACAATGTAAGAAAGGCCCTGACAAAAACAGGCATCGAGGGTTACTCCCTTCAGGAAGTGCCGGGAGAACACGTCTTAATCGTACGCGTCAAAAAAACAGTGGCTACTGTGGGAGACATAGAGACCGGTATAACCAACAGCTTAAAAGAAAGCGTTCCTGAGACCCGCTTTGTAATGGAAAGCAAGGCCGAGATCGGTTCAACCGTGAGCAAGGAGCTGAGGCGTAAGGCACTGATAGCAATATGCATATCATTCGCGGGCATAATCTGTTACCTGGCCTTCAGGTTCAATTTAAGCTTTGGAATAGCAGCTACTGCCGCCACTTTCCATGACGTACTGGTAGTACTTGGCATTTTGTTTATCCTGGACAAGGAAATAACTCTCCTGACAATAACCGCCCTTCTGACACTTGGCGGCTACTCCCTCACTGATACAGTAGTAGTCTTTGATAGAATCAGAGAAAATATTAAACGTTACAAAAAATTGCCTTTTGCCGAGATCATAAATCGAAGCATCAACGAGATGCTGGGCAGGACAATTATTACGTCTCTGACCACAATGATGGTGGTCTTGTGCATCTTTCTCTTTGGCGGTGTGGTAATACATGACTTTGCCTTTACTCTGCTATTGGGGGTGCTGGTTGGGACCTATTCCTCAGTATTCGTAGCCAGCCCTGTAGTGTATCTGTGGCACAAGGGAAAAGTACATAGATAGGTGGAAGGCTGAAGGTGGAAGGTAGAAGGGGAAGGGGATAAGGCTGACATACTTCAGCCTTCTACCTTTTACCTTAATTGGTTTTCTCATGGATCAACTGGTTATTGAAGGCAGGCACCCGCTCAAGGGGACCATCAGGATTAGCGGGGCCAAAAACGCGGCCCTGCCCATTCTTGCGGCAACGCTCCTCACCGGCGGCACCTTCAGGCTGCAGAATATCCCAAGGCTGGTTGACATAAGGACCTTCACTGATCTCCTGATTGACCTAGGCGTTACTGTAGATTACAGCACAGATAATGACTCTGATTTCTTAAACATAGACTCCTCAGGACTCTCTGACCACGAAGCCCCCTACGACCTGGTACGCAAAATGCGGGCTTCAATTCTGGTGCTTGGACCTCTTATGTCCCGCATTGGAAAGGCACGTGTCTCCCTTCCCGGAGGTTGTGCCATCGGTGCCCGTCCCATAAATCTTCACTTAAAGGGCCTTGAGCTCATGGGGGCAAAGCTCCGACTCAAAGAGGGCTACATAGAGGCAAAGGCAGGGAGACTGAAGGGAGCGCATATCTATTTTGACACGCCGTCTGTGACAGGTACGGAAAACCTGATGATGGCAGCGGTCCTTGCCAAGGGGACAACCGTACTGGGAAATGCTGCAAGGGAACCGGAGGTGATTGCCCTGGGGCAGATGCTCAACCAAATGGGGTCAAAAATCAAAGGCCTTGGTTCAAATACCATCAAGATAGAAGGCGTCAAGAAACTAAGACCCGTTGACTGGAAAATAATCCCGGATCGCATAGAGGCCGGCACGTACATGATGGCTGTGGGGGCAGTTGGCGAAGAGCTGATAATTGAAGACATTTTAGCAGATCATCTGGAGGCGGTCATATCCAAACTCAGGAGCACCGGGCTTCAGATTGAAGGAGATAATGCCCGTATTTCCGTCAGGAAAAAAGGCGCTCTGCATAGTGTAGATGTTACGACTCTGCCATATCCCGGTTTCCCGACTGATCTGCAGGCCCAGATCATGGTACTGATGGCCCTGGCCGGTGGCCTCAGTGTGATCACTGAAACCATATTTGAAAACCGTTTCATGCACGTTGCCGAGTTAAGACGGCTTGGAGCTGATATAAAAGTTGAGGGCAGGAGCGCCATCATCAAAGGTGTAAAGGGATTAAACAGCGCTCCTGTAATGGCCACTGATCTCAGGGCCAGCGCCTCTCTGGTGCTGGCCGGCCTTGCAGCCAAGGGGACTACAACAATATCCAGAGTTTACCACCTGGATCGCGGGTATGAACACCTGGAACAGAAGCTTGCAGCAGTAGGGGCCAGAATCAAAAGAAAAAAGGCCTATCTGATCCGGTGAAAAAAGAAAAAAATACCCTGATTGACCGATACGGCAGGCAATTGACCTATCTCAGGCTCTCAGTAACAGACAGATGTAATCTGCGATGTCAGTATTGCATGCCTCAGATTAACTTCTCCTGGTTGCCTCATGATTCAATCCTTACCTATGAAGAAATTCTTAAAATTTGCAGCACTCTCGCTGCCATTGGTGTCACAAAAGTGCGCCTTACAGGTGGCGAGCCATTGGTCCGGCGGGACTTAATAAGCCTTGCAGAAAGACTGACTGAGATTGACGGACTTGAAGAAATCTGTATCACCACAAATGGTGTCCTGCTGGAGGAATATGCAGATGGCCTATTCAAGGCAGGTATCAGGCATATTAACATCAGCCTTGATTCCCTGAGCCCGGAACGATTTGCCTATATTACCGGCTTTGATCTATTTGAGCAGGTGTGGCGGGGCATAGAAAAGGCCCTGGAAAAAAGATTTTCCCCGATAAAAATCAACTCAGTGATCATGAAAGGCATAAATGACAATGAAATAACAGCCCTGGCAGGACTGAGTTTGAAATATCCCGTGCAGGTTCGTTTTATAGAGTTCATGCCTGTCGGCCATGATATTTTTTGGAATCCGGCCAGATTTATCAGTTGTGATAAGATCAGAAATCAGGTAGAGGACGCATTTGGAAAACTGCGCCCATTGCCCAAATCACGCAGTGCCGGACCGGCAAGTGAATATGGGCTGGATAAGGCCCCGGGAAGTGTGGGATTTATCGGCGCTTTAAGCCACCATTTCTGCGAAAGTTGTAACCGCCTGCGTCTCACTGCAGAGGGACGTCTTCGATTATGCCTATTCTCTGACGAGGAGGTAGATGTCAAAAAGGCCTTGCAACAAGGACTGAACACAGAAGAGCTGGCTCTTTTTTTCCATCAGGCCGTATTAAAAAAGCCAAAAGGATTAGAAAAGTTTTCGGATAAAGAAAAACTATCCTGCACCCGGAGTATGTCCAGCATAGGTGGATGATGTTAGCTAATTCGTGGAGGAATTCTAATAATGAAAAATAATCTGGCCTTTGTCTTTCCGGGGCAGGGCTCTCAATGTATTGGAATGGGCAAGGCTTTTTTGGAAACATTGCCTGATGCGGCCCATGTCTTTTCCGTGGCGGAAAAGTTGACAGGGCTTCCCCTGAAAAAGCTCTGCATTGAAGGACCAATGGAAGAACTCACCCGGGTTGAAAATCTCCAGCCTTGTCTGACCGCTGTAGAGATCATTTGCTGCATGGCCGCCAAAAATTCAGGATTAAAGGCGGCTGCAACAGCAGGACACAGTCTGGGAGAGTATCCGGCACTGTGGGCCGCCGGGGTCATTAGCCTTGAAGACACATTCAAGCTGGTCCATGCCAGGGGCAGGCTTATGAAGGAAGTAGGGGATAAAAACCCCGGGGCCATGGCTGCTGTGATCGGTCTCAGCAGGAAAGAGCTGGAGGAATTGATTACGCCCCTAACAAAAAAAGGCATCCTGGTCCTGGCTAATCACAATTCGCCGGAGCAGATAGTAGTCACCGGAGAAACAGACCTGGTTGGCGATTTGTGCAAGGAAGCTAAGGCTGAAGGAGCAAGGGCGATTCCCTTAAAGGTTTCCGGCGCCTATCACAGCCCCCTTATGGGGGAGGCATCAAGGCGCTTTTCTGAAATTTTGGATAAGGTTTATTTTTGTGAGCCCAAAATCCCAACTTACAGCAATGTCACGGCAAGGCCGGAATCAGACCCGGAGAAAATTAAGGACCTCCTGAAAAAACAGATATGCTCGCCTGTCAGGTGGTATGAAATCGTAATCAACATGGACAGGGACGGGATATCAAACTTTATTGAGCTTGGTCCAAAAAAAGTGCTCGGCAACCTGATAAGGAAGTGTCTGTCTGAAGGATCTGCTTCGGTATTTCAAGGGGATGATCCTGAAAATCTTAAAGCATGCCTCAGGGAAATCAAAAGCGGCTAACAAATCCATCTGATTGTGCTGCGGAAAACTACTCCTCCTTTGCCTTTTTTATTAGCTCCAGGAAAGGATGATCCGAAGGTGCAGGTGGGATATGCTTACCACCCCCTGTCTCCCCGGTTATTGCTTGGGATTCCTTGGTGATAGGCTTCTTTGAGTATGGTGAAGTCTTTTTGGCAGGCTTTTTTTGAGAAATAGAACCCGGCTTGCCGGAGGAAAGCGTTTTTGCTGGTGTTGATTGAGGAGCCCGGCTTACCTGTGGCTTTGGACTGGGAGTCTGCAGGGCAACCGGAGCTGTGGTCTTTCTCTCTTTCTTGGCTTCATCAAATATACCAACTTCAACATATTCCCCATCCGATTCAAACTTAACACCTTGAGCTGTTATATCCGCTACACGCCAGCCATCAACAACGTCCCCAACAGTTACGGTACGCCAGTTTTTTTGAGATCTCCTAACCGCTTTTTTGTACGGGCCGGTGGCAGGCCTGGAAGCTTCAACCATGAGAAAGGCCTGTCGCATTTCTCCGGCAATAATAGTACCATAGACCTGGTACCGGCCTTTCAAATCCTTCTCTACTACTGAGATTGAAGCTTGATTCTTGCCTCGCTCAGGATCAAATGGATCCATGCTGATAATGACTTCATAGGGACCAAGCTCAACCTCAGATTCTTTGGCATAAACAGCACCGGGTTCAAGGCATTGGAATAATCCCGAAATAGAAAACCAAATAGCAATTACTAATGAAAC
>DFBQ01000158.1 GCA_002367355.1 Deltaproteobacteria bacterium UBA3076
CACTATTCAGGTCACTATAGCCCCCTTGGAGGCACTGCTTACTTGCCTTGCGTATCGTGCAAGGTATCCCTGAGTGATGCGAGGCTCCATCGGCTTCCAATTGCTCCGCCTTTGATCCAACTCCTCTTCAGCGACCTGAAGGCTCAGTTTCCTGGCCGGGATATCGATTTCTATAATGTCACCCTCCTCGACCAGACCTATTGTGCCTCCGTCAGCAGCCTCAGGTGATATATGGCCGATAGCCGCGCCCTTGGTTCCCCCACTGAATCTGCCGTCGGTTATGAGGGCGACGTCTTTATCCAGCCCCATTCCAACTACCGCGGCCGTGGGAGAGAGCATCTCCGGCATACCCGGTCCACCTCTTGGCCCTTCGTAGCGGATAACTATTACATCTCCGGCCTTGATTTTATTGTTCAGAATAGCGTCATATGCCTCATCCTCTGAGTTAAAAATTCTGGCTGGACCCTTGTGCCTCAGCATCTCCGGAGCTACTGCAGACTGTTTAACCACAGCACCCTCAGTAGCAAGGTTTCCGTATAGTATGGCAATGCCGCCTTCTTTGTGATACGGGTCAGTGACAGGGTGAATTACATCCATATTGTTTATTGCTGCCTGCTCAATATTTTTTCCAACCGTGGAGCCTGTAACTGTTTTTATATTCGTATCGATGACTCCCAGTTTATCCAGTTCCCTGATTATGGCCTGGATACCTCCAGCCAGATCAAGTTCCTGAAGACTGTGCGGGCCTGCAGGGATCATGCTGCATAGGTGAGGTGTCTTGGCGCTGATTTCATTAAAGATTTCCAAGGGGAGATCCACATTCGCCTCGTTAGCGATTGCAGGTACATGAAGCACTGTATTGGTTGAACACCCCAGTGCCATATCTACAGCAATAGCATTTTTAAAGGCAGACAGCGTGGCCACGTCCCTTGGCCTTAAATCCATTTCCACTAAGCGGACCGCCTGAGCGCCGGCGACCTTTGCGAGGCGAATCCTTGCAGCTGATATTGCGGGAATAGTGCCGTTTCCCGGAAGGGCCAGCCCCAAGGCTTCAGCGAGACAGTTCATTGAGTTTGCCGTGAACATCCCGGAACATGAGCCACATGTAGGACAGGCCTCATTCTCAATTTCGTTGAGTTCCGTCTCGCTCATGTTTCCTGCCTTCACTTGACCTATCCCCTCAAATACGGAAATCAGGTTGACCTTTTGTCCCCTCCAGTCTCCTGTCAGCATGGGACCACCGGTTATGGCTATAGCAGGAATATTGAGCCTGAGCATTGCCATCAGCATACCCGGAGTTATCTTGTCGCAGTTCGGTACAAGTGCAAGGCCGTCAAAGGGGTGGGCCTGTGCCATAAGCTCGACCGAGTCAGCTATCAATTCCCTGCTGGCCAAAGAGTATCGCATCCCCTGGTGATTCATGGCAATGCCGTCACAGACACCAATCCCACCAAATTCCACAGGAGTTCCCCCTGCCATCCGGATACCCGCCTTGACCGCATCTGTGATCTGACGCAGATGTATGTGGCCGGGGATAATCTCGTTAAAGGAGTTTGCTACACCTATTAAGGGCCTTTGGAGTTCCTCGTCAGTATAGCCTATGGCCTTAAATAGCGCCCTGTGGGGTGCCCTCTCCAAACCTTTTTTCATTCTGTCACTGCGCATAATATCTTCCTCTCATTTTTTATTGAACACTGAACATTTAAGGCTCAACCGGAATTTGTGTGATGCCCAAACCCGTCAACCGGAATCAGTGTGGTGAATAAAATCAACCTGTTACGCAAAACATTGCTAATATATCAACGGCTTAACAAAGGTATAAAGGGTAAAAAAATGTCAATATTTAATATTGGCATAACCACCTGTAAAACAACGAATAATTGACAAAAAGGGGATGATTTACCACACCAGTTCCGGTTGACCCACATTTAAGGTACTCTTTTGGTAACTTCTCAATAACTCAGGGTAAGATATCTGGATTCCCGCCTTCGCGGGAATGACGTTTGGATGTAACTGCCCGTCATTCCTGCGAAGGCAGGAATCCAGTGAATAGTCGCAAAAAGTAATCTACCCCAACTTATTGAGAAGTTACCTCTTTTGATTTTAATTCCTCAATTCCTCTGTTAAAGCAGAATGCCAAAACAGGAAAGGGAAATCAAGGTAAAATGAATCCATATAATGACGGTTTAATAAATAGGTCATTCTTGCACCTTGTTGTTCAGTTCAAATTTTGGTACAAGAAAATATTATGATTATTGTATTATATTATTTGCAAAGCTATATTCTTCGTACCTTTTTATTTCCCAAAGACATAAATGGAAGAATCTGACAGTTTCAAGCCAGTGCAGGATTCTGCATATGATATAGAGATCAGCTTGGGCTATCATTTTGTCCGTCCTGAACTTCTGGAACAGGCCCTTACTCATCGTTCATATGCTGTAGAGCATGGGATAGGCGCCCTCGATAATGAACGTCTTGAATTTCTTGGTGATGCTGTCCTGGAGCTTGTAGTCAGCCATCTTCTCTTTACCCGCCATGGGGAGAGGTGCAGAGAAGGTGAGCTAACTCGCATGAGATCGTTTTTGGTGAACGAGAGTCAGCTTGCCACACAGGCTTTAAGACTCAGACTGGGGAGACACCTACGACTGGGCAAAGGTGAAGACAGGAGCGGAGGACGCGAGAAGCCGTCTATCTTATCTGATGCCTTTGAGGCAGTAGTAGGGGCTATCTACCTCGACAGTAGAATAGAAGAGGTCTTTTCTTTTATTGAAAGGTGCTTTGGTGATTTGCTTGATCAGGTAGTGGACATAGGACTTGGTCAGGATTACAAGAGCAAACTTCAGGAATTGACTCAAGGCCGGTTTCATAGTGTACCTGTGTATGAGATCGAAAAAATTAGTGGGCCTGATCATCAGCGGATATTTCAGGTAATAATTAACTTTAACGGTCAGGTGTTACAAAGAGGCAGTGGGCGGAGTAAAAAGGAGGCTGAACAGGAGGCTGCACGGAAGGCGCTGGGTATTTTAGGTACTTGAGAGTTGAGATGGATACATACTCACACCAATCTGGGAAACAGACAGGCTTTCGTTCAGGTTTTGTTGCAATAGTCGGGGCGCCAAATGTAGGGAAATCAACCCTCCTTAATCAACTTCTCGGTGAAAAGGTGGCAATTACCACTCCCAAGCCCCAGACAACTCGACGTCAAGTAAAAGGCATACTCACCGGAGATAAATTCCAGGTTGTATTTGTGGATACACCCGGGATTCACGAATCCGAGAGGCCTCTTAATAAGATATTAGTACATTGGGCCACTCAGGCACTTGCGGATGTGGATGCGGTAGTGTTTGTGGTTGACGTAACTCGCAGACGTAGAGGTCAGGAGTTTGCCATTCTGGACCTCTTAAGAAAAGTAGGGCAGCCTGTAGTGTTAGTCCTCAATAAGATCGACAGAGTGGCAAAAGAGACCTTGCTGCCCATGATTGATGAGCTGAAGGATGCATATCCCTTTGAAGCAATCGTGCCTATATCTGCCAAGTACGAAAGCGGTGCTTATTATGTGCTTGACGAGATATTAAGGTTGCTCTCCGAAGGGCCTCAATTTTTCAACGGGGCGGTTATTACCGACCAGTCCAGAGATGATCTTGTAGCTGAATTTATTCGGGAGAAAATTTTCTTGCTTGCAGAACAGGAGATACCTTATTCAACAGCGGTACATGTTGAAAATATTGAGGATAATCAGGAACAGCAGATTACAAAGATCTCAGCTACTATTTTTGTGGAAAGGCCTTCTCAGAAAGGAATAATTATCGGTAAGGATGGTTTTTTTATTAAAAAAATCGGAATTCTTGCCAGAGAGGAGCTTGAATCGCTCTGGGGTAAAAAGGTGTATATGGATCTTCGGGTAAAGGTCCTTAAGGACTGGTCCAGGGATGAGAGCGCACTTCGTCGCCTTGGCATTACTACTTGAATAGCAACTCTGTCATGCTTTTCCAGAGTGACTTTTTTGTCACTCTCTTACTTGTTTTTCCGGACTTTCTGGTCCCACTTGATTAATGGCTGATCACTTACCATTTTAAAACTCCCTGAAATTACAGTTAAAAATCTTGTTATCATGTTAGGCATTATTCTTGCTTATACTGTTACTATATTTTTTGACGTGTTATTAAAAATGCTTGGGTTTATTTACTGCCCCATTTTATTAAGGAAAAATAATAGTGACTAATATTCAACATACACTGAAAAAGTCTGTAAAGGCATTTGGTATAGGCTTGCATTCCGGGAAAAAGATCTCTTTAAAAATAAACCCGTCTCCGGCCAATACCGGAATTTGTTTTGTTCGTAGTGACTTGAGCCCTGAGCAGGTTATTCCAGCCCGGACAGAGTATGTGGTGGATACCAGATTTGCAACCACCATAGGTACTGAAAGAGGGTCTGTCTCAACCATTGAGCATCTAATGGCAGCTCTGTCGGGAGCAGGTGTAAACAATGCCTTGATTGAGGTTGATGGTCCGGAAGTCCCGGCAATGGATGGGAGCGCCGCCCCTTTTCTTACTCTTTTGCAAAAGGCAGGTCTGAAGTCCCAGGATAAGTCCATACGATATATTAAGATTCTGGAACCAATAATGGTGACAATGGGTGATAAGCTTCTGAGTATTGAGCCTTGCAAGAATTATATTGTATCTTTTGAAATAGAGTTTGAACATCCTCTTATTGCCAAACAGCGTTTTGTTGACAAGATCACGCCGCAAACATTTGCGTGCCAAATCAGCAAGGCGAGGACTTTTGGTTTTCTCAGTGAAGTGGAGTTGCTGAGAGAAAATGGTTTTGCCCTGGGTGGGTCCCTTGAGAACGCTGTGGTCGTGGGTGATACATCAATACACAATAGTGGTGGTCTGCGGTTTTCTGATGAATTTGTTCGCCACAAGGTCTTGGACTTGATCGGAGACCTTTATCTTTTAGGCGCACCTATTTTAGGAAAGGTAAAAGCTGTAAAGAGCGGACATGCCCTGCATCATGTGTTGACTCAGGAATTATTAAATCGTCCCTATGCCTGGGATTATGTGGAAAACGATAGAACCTGGGAAATACCATCCTGGGTTGGTCACAAAGATGATGTGATTTCCGCAGCCATACCCGCCTGACAACTTAGTTCGTAGTTCGTTTATTCAATCTTGATTACACTGCAAAAAGTCTGAAACATGATTCCGCTCAAAAAGCCCGAGATGCAAGGCGCGAAATTTTCCAGGCATGAGACGTACTTGTCGTACGTCGCAGTGACTGGACAATTGAAGCAACGCCGCAGATTGGGTTTTTTCAGCGGAATCAATCTTCAATTTTTCCAGTAGTCACCTTTTCTCTTAAGGCCTTAACCTTTCCTCGTTTGGTCTTTCGATCTAAGCGTTTTTTATGAGAGCTTCGTGTCGGTTTAGTAGGCCTTCGCTTTTTGTGAATTACCGCCGCACTTTTTATAAATTCTTGGAGCCGGATCAACGCCTCTTCCCTGTTGTTTTCCCTGCTACGGTATTGCTGCGCCTTAATAACAATCACTCCTTCTTTTGTAAGGCGCTGGTCATGCAACATTAAGAGCCTCTCTTTATAAAAATCAGGAAGTGATGAAGCCCTGATGTCAAAGCGCAAGTGTACCGCGGTGGAGACCTTATTTACGTTCTGGCCTCCCGCCCCCTGAGCACGAATAGCACTAATCTCGATTTCACTATCAGGGATAGATACTTGGTTAGATATTTTTAACATTTTTTCAGTTTTCTTGGATCTCATATCTGATTACACTGTAAAAACTCTGAAACATAATTCTGCTCAAAAAGCCAATCTGTTTTTGGCTTTTTCCCCCTTCTCACGACTTGCCGTGGAGTAGGTTCTGAGGTTTGATAAAAGGTAAACGCTTACAGTTCGGTGGATTGCGGTAAAACGGGGGCGTTGTAATCCCGTGAACGGTTACGATAAACTGTACTCAGGCTTTCGTGTCTTCGTACCTTCGTGTTTTCGTGATCATTTTTTATCTTCAAACCTATTTGGTTCCGGCTTGTCCGGGTTAAGTTAAGCACTTGAATCAAGATTTGCATTAATCAGATATGGATTCTTTTGAGAATATTACGGATTTTATTGACTCTGAATTGCGGTTTCAGAATGAGACCGGGCTGCTCAGATCTCTTTTCCCCCTGGAAGGGTCACAAAGAGGGGTGATAAAGACGAATGGGAAGCCACTTGTTGATTTTTCCTCCAATGATTATTTGGGCCTGGCTGATCACCCCGCCCTTATTGAGGGAGCAAAAAAGGCCATGGAGAAATGGGGTATGGGGGCCCGGGCCTCCAGGCTTATGAGCGGGGACCTGGAAATCCACCACAGGCTTGAGTCGGCGATTGCTGCTCTAAAGGGAAAAGAAGCGAGCCTACTTTTTGGAAGCGGTTATCTGGCAAATACAGGAATAATCCCATCCCTTTGCGGAAGGAACGATGTGATCTATTCGGATCGCCTGAACCATGCAAGCATAGTGGATGGAATCCTTTTGTCCAGGGCACGATTTTACAGGTTCAGACATAATGATCTGAATCACCTTGAGGACCTGCTCAAAAACCACAGGTCGAGATATCGCAGGGCCCTGATTGTGGTTGAAAGCGTTTACAGCATGGACGGAGATCAGGTTCCTATATCAGAGCTCTTGGAACTAAGGGGGCGTTATGGGGCCATGCTGATGATAGATGAGGCCCATGCAATAGGGGTATTTGGTACAAAAGGGGAGGGGATTATAAGCCAAACCGGGGCAGACGCAGTGGATGTAATCCTTGGCACATTCGGAAAGGCCCTGGGTGGTTATGGTGCCTTTGTAGCTGTCTCGAACCGGATGAAGCAGTTTCTTTTAAATCGGGCCAGGACCTTTATTTTCTCTACCGCCCTTCCACCGGCGGTTATAGGTGCAAACCTTGCGGCTGTGAAGCTTCTTGAGGAGGAGCCGGAGCGCAGAAGCCGGGTCTGCGAGCTGGCATCAGAGCTGAGACAGGCTTTAAAGGAAGATCTGGGTCTCAATACCCCCAGCGAGTCACAGATCGTTCCAGTGATGGTTGGCGACAGCCAAAGTGCGCTCAGTCTGGCGGAAAGCCTGTGGGATGCAGGCTTTTTTGTAAAAGCGATTCGGCCCCCGACTGTCCCTGAGGGTACGGCAAGGATTCGTCTATCCGTAACTGCAAATCATAGTTTAAAAGATGTGCGTCAACTTCTGGAGGCCCTGTCCAATGGACTTTGAGCTCATCCGCCGGGGCCATGAAAGATCTTTAGTCCTGATACCCGGCTGGGGTTTCTGTTCTGATATTTTTTCTTCGCTCAATCTGGCCTATAATTATGTTCTGCCCAAAGGACCTGTGTATAGTGATATATCAATCGAGCTCTATGATTTTTTGCTCGAAAAGGATATGGCAAGGGTGAGTATTCTTGGCTGGTCCCTGGGGGCCTGTGTTGCCCTTGATTTCCATGCCGGATATTCAGATATGATCGAGACTATATATATTATATCCTTGCGAAGGGCCTTTGACCATGAAGAAATTTTATCACAACTTAAGGCCCTGGAAGCGGACCATGTTGTGGCCCTGAAGCAATTCTATCGCCGGTGTTTTTTGGGACAGAGTGCTGATTACCAGTGGTTTTCCAGTGCATTAGAGAAATCCAGCATCAGACAGTGGGATATGCCTGGACTCAGGAAGGGATTGATGTATTTAAAAGGGAAAACAGCGGATTTCTCCAAATGCGCAGGCACTCAATTGCGTATCTTTCATGGGGAAAGAGATGTGATTGCACCCCTGGATAAAGTTCCTGAGCCTCCTCCGGGAGTTGCCATCGATGTAATTCCAGGTACAGGACACTTGCCCTTCTTGGCATCTGAATTCGAAAGGAGGTTCTGTGTGCCTTAAGGCGCGGTTGACACAGTCCTTCTCAAGGGCTGCTCCGACCTATGATACCTATGCAGATGTCCAGTCTGAAACAGCCACCTGTCTTATGGCCCGGCTCAAAGACAGAGAATATCATGAGATACTTGAGGTTGGCTGCGGTACAGGGTTCTATACCTTGATGCTGGCACAGAAATTCGTAAACTCACATATACTGGCAGTTGACATCTCGCCGGTCATGGTTGCCGAGGCAAGAATAAAACTTGCCCGATATTCCAGGGTACGTCTTGAAAAGGCCGATGGTGAGTACCTCCCTGCTTTTATTCCCGGTCCTTTTGATCTTATTACTGCAAGCGGTGCCCTTCACTGGTTTGAGGATTTAGAAAGGACAATACAACAATACTGCCGTATCCTTTCTCCTTCCGGCTCTCTCCTTTGTGCGCTCTTTGGTCCGAATACACTCTTTGAATTAAACAAGACGCTCAGGCATGTCTTTGACAACAGGGTCTGTCTTCCGGTCAATTCTTTCCCAAAGGAGACCACATTGCAGGATTTCCTTTCAAGGGCATTTAATGAATGGGACGTAAAAGAACTCAGTCTCTCCCGTACCTATCCGGATCTGCTGTCACTCCTAAGGAGTCTAAAAAGTACAGGTGTGGCGCCCAGGATGGCAACAGGGCCTTTTGTGCGTACCCGCGCGGGCATGTTGGAGATAGAGCGGAGTTATAAAAAACATTTTGGTTCGATAAGGGC
>DFBQ01000202.1:0-10796 GCA_002367355.1 Deltaproteobacteria bacterium UBA3076
GGCATCCTTCATATCATCCCAAAAGTAGTTTACACTTTTTATTTTTTGAACCGCAGAATATCGAACAAGAAATATCGAATGTCGAAATAATACCTTCGAAATTCTGCGGTTCCTTGTTCTGCGGTTCGATATTCAAAATAGATGGCTAAAAACCAACCTCGAAAAGTGTAAACTACAAAATGAAGGATGCCAAAAATTTCTGATATTACTGCTATCAAAAAGAGCATACGCTCAAAAAAATCTGTTGACAAGATACCAATTCGGACATAATTTGCAAATTGCTATAGAGACTTGTTTGCAATTAATTAGGGATGACTTTCCTTTAACTGGATTCTTGATTTGGAACCTCTTAAGGAAAAATTGTGTAATTTAACTATATTATGAATATTTAACGTAACTTCTCAATAAGTCCGGGCAAATCATATTTTGCGACTATCCAGTGACTGTTGCCCAGATTTATAAATTACAGGAAATAAAATATTAAAAATCCCGCAAATCTTTATGTCGCTGTTGAATAAAACATGAAAAAGTAATATAGAAGAACGGCCCTGAGCTAAGTAGCAGGCAGAAAGAATTATTAATTAATCCGGACAAGCCGAAACCAAAAAGGTTTGAAGATAAAAAAATTGATTGTGTTTCAGAATTTTCTGCCGGAAAAAACGAGAAATAATTACTAAGGAACTAAAGATAAAAAGGAGAAAATCATATGAAAATCGCGATTAGTGCAACGGGAAAAGACCTGGACTCTGTGATAGACCCCAGGTTTGGAAGGGCTGGCTATTTTATAATAGTTGACACGGAATCAGGAAACATTGTCAACGTTATCGACAATTTGGCAGCTCAAAATGCCGCCCAGGGAGCAGGTATTAATGCAGCCACTCTTGTAGCCGGATCAGGTGCTCAGATAGTCTTGACAGGACAAATAGGACCCAAAGCCTTTGAAGTCCTCCAGGCAAGTGGAATCAAGATGATCTCAAACGTAAGTGGAACTGTCGGGGAAGCCATAGAACAGTATAGGAAAGGGGCGATTCCATCACCGGACGAAGGTCCCAGTGCTGCGGCAAATTCAGGCAAAACCTTTGGTCCATCGTTTGGCGGTGGCGGCATGGGCGGAGGCAGAGGTCGCGGCATGGGTGGCGGAGGCCGTGGAATGGGCGGAGGTGGCAGAGGTCGCGGAATAGCCGGCGGCGGTCGCGGCATGGGCGGAGGTGGTGGCCGCGGAATGGGCGGCGGCATGGGCAGTAAAAAAAGTTAAGGCACTTAAGGACAGATAACTATAACCTAAGTTGAGCGATTAGCTGTTAGCCATTAGCTTTTAGGTGTTAGGTGTTAGTAACCTATTTGGAAAACAGCAACAAATTAACCGCTAATCGCTAATCGCTAATACCTAACAGCTAAAGACTAATAGCTCAATTTAGATATAAAGGAAATTGTTATGAAACTTGCAGTGGCAAGTGGAAAGGGAGGAACCGGCAAGACCACAGTCTCAGTGAGCCTGGCACTGGCAGCTAAGGGACCTGTTCAGCTCTTGGACTGCGATGTGGAGGAACCAAATGCCCATATCTTTTTTAACCCTTCGATTGAACAGAAAAATCGATGCACCCTCACAGTCCCATCTGTAATTGAGAGCAATTGCACATATTGCGGCAAGTGCCGTGACATATGCAGATTCAATGCTATTACGGTCTTTAACAAAATCATAATGACCTTTCCGGAACTCTGCCACTCCTGCCGTGGCTGCTTTCTGGTCTGCCCTGAGGATGCTCTGGCCGAAACAGAACGGGAGATCGGTTTTGTCGAAAAAGGCCATGCCAACGGTATATCCTTTGTGCAAGGCAAATTAAGGATAGGTGAAGCCATGTCCCCGCCTCTCATAAAGGCCGTAAAGGCAGAGGCAGAAACCTCGCCCAAATGCCTGGTTATTCTGGATTCGCCGCCAGGCACCTCGTGCCCGGTGATCGCCACTGTAAATGATGCAGACTATACATTGCTTGTTACCGAACCCACGCCATTTGGCCTCTATGACCTCAAGCTGGCAGTGGGAATGCTCAGAAAGCTCAAGCGATCCTTTGGTATACTCCTTAACCGCTCAGACTTAGGAAATGAAGATGTTGAGACGTGGTGTAGGCAGGAAAACATACCTATACATCTGAAGGTCCCATTTGACCGTAGGATTGCTGAAGGTTACGCCAGAGGAGAGCCCCTTATTGTAAGCCGGCCGGACCTGCGCAGCAGCTTTGAGTCCTTGCTGGAGGAACTTGTACAATGAGAGAAATCCTGATCTTGAGCGGTAAAGGAGGCACCGGGAAGACTACAGTGGTTGGTTCTCTGGCAGCACTCGTACCCAACACAGTTCTGGCTGACTGTGACGTAGATGCTGCAGATCTGCACCTGCTGCTTAATCCAAGAATCAAAAAGGAAACAGAGTTCTGGTCCGGTGTAACCGCAGAGGTGGATCCATCATTATGTACGGCATGTGGGATCTGTGAAGAACTTTGTCAGTTTGATGCAATAACAACCATCGAATCAGCGGAGATTGATCCCTTATCTTGTGAAGGATGCGGAGTCTGTGCTGAATTCTGCCCTGAAGAGGCCATAAACCTCAAGGACAATCTATGCGGTTCATGGTTTATTTCAGATACTGATTACGGGCCAATGGTCCATGCTCAACTTGGCATCGGGGAAGAAAATTCCGGAAAGCTGGTCAGCTTGGTAAAAAAAGAGACCAGGGCCATTGCTGAGGAATTAAAGGCCGACTGGATACTGGTTGATGGATCACCCGGCATCGGCTGTCCTGTGATAGCGTCTCTTGCCGGTGCTGACCTGATACTCGTGGTTACAGAGCCGACAACATCCGGACTCCATGACCTCAATCGCGTGGTAGATCTTGCGGAACACTTTAAGATCCCTACATGCGTATGTATAAATAAATCAGACCTGAACCCGGAGGTTGCAGAAAAAATCCGGGAGACCTGTTTAAAAAGACAAATTTCCATGTTGGGTCTGATTCCATTTGATCCCGAGGCCGTGTCAAGCGTGGTTGCGGGCAGACCCCTGGTAGAAAACTCAAACGGGCCGGGTGCCATGGCTATCAGAGAAATGTGGAAAAAATTAGAAAAAATTGCCCTTAGGGCCGGGTAAAAAATAAATTGGTAGAATTTGCGCCCGGATTTGCCATAGATTTAGTCGATTTGATTGAGTAAAACCGCAGGCATAGCAGTGTTATGTTGAGGATTTTGCGATTGAGGATCGATTAAAGATGTGGTGAAGATAGGATGCAAAAATGCCAAGTTATTTTTTACCAGGCCCTTAATCAAAAGAAAAAGTAAAAGTGCATGGTGCAAAATATCCGTTAATAGGATAAATTGGTCATCATCTTTAACAGTGGCTGCAGGGTTTTGGCCAAAAGAAATAATTATTAGGGAGAATAAACGATTGAAGGAAAAACCAGCAAATCCTATGACAAATCCTGTTCTTGAGGAGCAGGACGAAAGGATTAAGGAAAAACTACGGAACATAGACAATAAAATCATGGTAATGAGCGGCAAGGGCGGTGTTGGTAAAAGCACTGTATCCATAAACCTGGCAATCGGGCTTTCCCTTGAAAATTATTATGTGGGTCTCCTGGATGTAGATCTGCATGGGCCTAATGTGCCCAAGATGTTGGGTGTGGAAAAAGGAGAGCTTCAACAGCGGCCGGATGGCACGGTTGGACCTGTTTACTACTCGCCCAATCTGAAGTTTATGTCTATAGAACCTCTTTTGCCCACGAGAGATTCTGCGGTCATATGGCGTGGACCCCTCAAGACGTCTGCTATAAGGCAGTTTGTTTACGAAATCGAGTGGGGAAAGCTCGACTATCTGATAATTGACGCGCCACCAGGGACTGGTGACGAGCCGATGACTGTGGCTCAGACCATACCCGATGCCTATGCAATAGTAGTAACTACGCCCCAGGAGGTATCACTTCTGGATGTCAGGAAATCCATAAGCTTCTGTAAACAAATCAACATGCCGATCTTAGGCATTGTAGAAAATATGAGTGGCATGATCTGTCCACACTGCGGCAAGGCTATAGACATTTTTAAAAAAGGCGGCGGAGAGAAGCTGGCTAAAGAGTTGGATATTCCCTTCCTCGGACGCATCCCTGTTGATCCGAGGGTCGTCACCACAGGGGATGCCGGGCGTCCGATTATTGCTTCATACCCCAACAGCCATACAGCAGACGCCTTTCAAAAAATTGGAAGAAACGTAATCAATGTCACACAGGCCCTATCTGAAGAGAATAAGGAAAAGAAAGAGGAATCGAACACATGAAAATTGCAATACCAATTGAAAACGGGATGCTGAGCAGCCATTTCGGCCATGCGGCCCAATTCGCTATAATAGATGTTGAGAATGGAAATATCGCCAAGACCCAACTCCTTGTACCTCCTCCCCACGAGCCGGGCTTACTGCCGCAATGGCTTCACGAATTGGGAGCTACACATTTAATTTGTGGAGGAATTGGAGGCAGGGCTGTGGAGTTAATAGCGGCTGCCGGGATACAAGTAATTGCAGGTGTGACCACCGCTGACCCGGCGCGGCTGATGGAGGACCTCCTTGCAAATCGCCTCAAGGGTATAACAGGCTCCACATGTCCAGGACATGGCGAGGAAGGCCATCAATGTCAACATTAAGGTTTGTCACCGTGGGGAAAATGTTGAATGTTGAATGCTAAATTAATAAATAATTTCTTTCTTCCTCAATTCAAAATTTAGAATTTAGAATTCAAAATTGTGTCTGAACGGCCTTTTCGTTCAGGCACTAAGTAACAGGTGAATGCTATGCCGATCTATGAATACCGATGTGAAGCATGTGGAAACGTTAACGAAATGTTGGTATTTTCCAACCAACTCGAGGTAAAGTGTCCGTCCTGCGGATCTGAAGATCTCACAAAATTGATATCCTCAAGCTCATCCTTTACCGGCTCCCATGGCTCAAGACTCCCCGGCCCGGGTGATACGGCCTGCTGTGGCTTCAGCCCCGGAGATGCTCCGAACTGTTCAGGGCCCGGATCCTGCTGCGGAAAGGCCCAGTAGGTCCGGAGCCAGCAATTGTAATTTTGCTCGCGATCGAAACCTAAATTTTCCAAAAGTATTTTCACGGCAAACCAGCGAAGCGAAGCAATCTCGTGTATGGCAAGGGGATTGCTTCGTCGCTGAGGCTCCTCGCAATGACAGGAGGTGCCAAAGATAGTGTATTGCCCGGACTTATTGAGAAGTTACTGATCTACTATATCCTATCCTTACTTAGGAACGTACAATAAATAACTTGAACAAATTAACGTCTTTTTTGCCGTCTTCTTCGTTGCTCGTCGATCACATAACCCGTTATGCTCGCTCCTCGCGCCTTGAATACAACAAAAAACCCTGCTAATTTTTGTTCAACTTATTTATCTCCCGTTCCTTATCTCCATATTTCCTATAACGACAGAACCCTCCTATGATACCACTACCAGTAGCAGTTTAAGCCGATAAAAAAACTGAGCTTTTTCGTTCAGATAACAGCTTGCTGCTGGCATTTTTGTTTCCTTATTTTAATTTCAAATAATATCATATCATGATATAATTATTTTTTAAGAGTATTTGCAGGCGTTCACAGGTTCAGAGTTCACTTAAGGCACTATTCCGGTCTATCCAGGATAGGGGGTTAAGGCCTTTCCTTTTCACATACTCGATATCCAGGTAATGTTCTGAGCATGGCTTTTGAAATAAACAAAAGTGAAATCGGGATAACCGATGAAATCGTCAACACCTGGCAGAGCATTGTTAATACAATAGCAGAGATCATTAACGTGCCTTCTGCCTTGATCATGAAAGTTGATGAGCCTTACATCGAAGTCTTTCGCTCAAGTCAATCAAGCAAAAATCCATATAAAGCAGGAGACAGGGAGTATCTGGCCGGACTTTACTGCGAGAGGGTAGTAGAGACGAGGAATAAGCTTCTGGTTCCAAATGCGTTGAAAGATAAAGAGTGGGGTAAGAACCCGGATATAGAATCGGGAATGATTTCCTACCTTGGTTTTCCGCTCCTCTGGCCTGATGGGGAAGTGTTTGGCACTATCTGTGTGCTTGATTCAAAGGAGAATAAATACGAAAAACGGCATGAGAAGCTCATGGCAAGTTTTAAAGAGCTTGTCGAAGCTCACCTTTCCTTACTGTTTAAAAATTTGGCAAACAGGAGGAACCTGGAAGATATTCTTGATAACCTTTCTGAGGGCATCATCGCCCATGACAAGGATAGATACATCGTGTTTTTCAACCGGGCTGCTGAGAAAATAACCGGCTATTCCAGAGAAGAGGTCCTTGGAAAAGACTGTCACGAAGCCTTTGGCGGACCTTTCTGCGGCAGCCGCTGCTCTTTTCAAGACGGCCCGCCTGATTCCCTGGATCATCTTTATTACCCCCTTAATATTCTTACCAGAAAAGGCGAGCCCAGGCGGATTGAAATGACGGTGAACGGCAGGGAAGATGAGGCTGGACGCTTTGTTGGCATTATCGCCTCTTTTCGGGATGTAACGGACCTGATCGGGTTAAAAATTCAGCCTGGGGATCTCAAGGGCTTTGCCGGGATCATCGGGCATGATCCGAAAATGCTTCAGGTTTATAAACAGATACGAGACATGAGTACCAACGACTATCCGGTCCACATCACTGGCGAGACCGGCACAGGAAAGGAACTGGTGGCACATGCCATCCACGACGAGAGCCGCCGGGGCGGAGGTCCATTTGTGCCTGTCAATTGTGCAGCGCTTCCGGAAGGAACACTTGAGAGTGAACTTTTCGGGCACGTGAAAGGGGCCTTTACCGGAGCTGTGCGGGATAAAAAGGGCCGGTTTGAGCTGGCTAACAACGGCACCCTGTTTCTGGACGAGGTGGCTGATCTGCCAAAGCCTATACAGGCAAAACTTTTGCGGGTCCTTCAGGACGGGACATTCGAGCGCGTGGGTGACGAAAAGACCACCTCAGTGGATGTGCGTCTGATCAGCGCTACAAATCGGGATCTGAAGCGCGAAGTGGAGAAAGGCAATTTTCGCGAGGATCTCTATTATCGCATCAACGTGGTCCCGATTCACCTGCCGCCACTCAGGAAGCGAAAAAACGACATTCCTTTTTTGCTGGAGCACTTCATCAATGAGGCCAGTGAAGACGGACAACAAACCCTGGGTCTTTCCAAAGAGGCCGTGGCACTGATGAAGGACTATCCCTGGCCTGGAAACGTCCGTGAGCTTCAAAGCGCTATTCGATTCGCGCTTATCAAGTCCAAGGGTCGGATTATTCAGCCTGATGACCTTCCAGTGGAATTGAAAAAATGGCAAAATGAACAATCCTCCAGGGGCCCTTCCAGAAAACTGGATTGGGATAGTGTTCGTACTGCCCTGGCCAGAAGCGGAGGGAACAAGGCTAAGGCGGCCAGATTCCTTGGTGTCGGGCGCGCCACCCTTTACCGGTTTCTTGCAGATTTTTAGGATGTCTCATGAGACGTTTATGTCTCATAATTTGATGTGAGACACTCTTGCACCTTTCGGATTACCAAATATATCACAGTATCAGCATGTTAGATTTATTTCTTTTCGCCTGGGACAAAGTGTCTCAATAGTGTCTCGGGTTACCCGAACTACGGCGGGATACGTCAACGGCGCAAAAGGAAACTAACTGCCCAATATTAAAGCCTTTTCCCCTATTATTTTGTACAATTTTATCCTGGCACAGATCTTGATAATATGGCGTTGAAAACGTTTTCAAAGAGATACGTGATTACACTAAAAAAGTCTGAAGCATGATTCCGCTCAAAAAGCCCGAGATGCAAGGTGCGAAATTTTCCAGGCATGAGACGTACTTATCGTACGTCGCAGTGACTGGAAAATTGAAGCAACGCCGCAGATTGGGTTTTTTCAGCGGAATCATTCGTCCTTAGAAGGGATCAAGACAATGAAGCCGTGTGATGAAAACATTAAGAAAACGCTCAAACTTGCAGAAGAGATGCTTGACCTTGCCGATAAAGGAGACGCTGTGCGCGAAGATACCGGCTGCGGCGTGCTGTATGGTGTTTTAAGAGATTCCGGCTATAAGATCAGGAAGCTGGCAGAAACAGAAAAGGAGGCCCATATAAAAAAAGGCTGGTGGAAAGTATGAGAAAGCTGGTGAAAAAAATTGTGGAAGGTATAACCTATAATAGTGCTATTACGAGCTAATTTTGGATAACACACCATGAAATGCCCTGGACAAGACAGCCGTTACTGGAAACCATGGGCTATTTTTGAAGTCAGGTGCCCCAAATGTGGAAGCCAGGTAGAATTCTTTAAGGACGACACAACGCGCCTGTGCAAAAAATGCGGCCATCGGTTTGTGAATCCCAGGATGGATTTTGGCTGTGTCTCATACTGCCCGTATGCTGAGCAGTGTCTGGGCGACCTTTCTTGTTCATCAGATCAGGTTGTCACCGTTGACCGTAGCAATTAACTGAGGAGGTACGTTATGAAGAGGAAGTGGATTGTCGTATTGGGGTGCTCTATCGCCATGTTCTGTTTCACAGGCCTGGCAATCGGAGCTGAAGAGGCCTGTATTACCTGTCACAGAGACATTTCTCCCGGACAGGTAGCAGACTGGGAATCCAGCAAGCACAGCGGAGAAGACGTGACTTGTTCGGTCTGTCATGGCGAGGAGCACACAGGGGCCAAGGATGCCAAACTGGCTCAGATGCCTGATGAACATGTCTGCGCTCAGTGTCATGAAGAGAAGTTCAATCAGTTCGCAAAGGGCAAGCACAACTTTGGCTGGACATCCTTGAACGCCATGCCGATTACCCATGCCGAGCCTGATGAGTTGGTGGAAGGAGGCAGGGGTTGCGGTGGCTGCCACAACATGGGGATCAAGTCCGAGACCCAGAAAAAGGAGCAGAGGGACAAAGGTTATCGTTACCAGAACAACTCGTGTGATGAATGCCACACCAGGCACAGCTTCTCCAAAAAGGAAGCCCTTGATCCCAGGGCCTGCCAGCAGTGCCATATGGGATACGATCATCCTCAGTGGGAGATGTGGAGCAGTGCAAAGCACGGCACCCGTTATTTTGTAAAGGAAAAGGGTGAACTCCCTGAAAACGCCGCCGCACCCACTTGTCAATTATGCCACATGCCGGACGGAAACCATACCAACAGGACTGCCTGGGGCTTCCTTGGTGTAAGACTTCCCCTTCCTGAAGACAAGCAGTGGGCCGCTGACAGGGTGACCATCCTCAAGGCCCTTGGCGTTCTGAACCCTGAAACTGGGGAGCCGACCGCACGCCTGGATGCAGTAAAATCCGTGGACATGGTCCGTTTGACCGAGGAGGCATGGCTCACTGAACGGGAGAAGATGATCAAGACCTGCAGCAAGTGCCACTCGGAGCAGTATGCCCGTGAGCAGCTCGCCACGGGAGATTCCATGATGCAGAAAGCCGACCGTCTCATGGCAGAAGGTATCGAGATAGTGGCTGCCCTTTACAAGGACGGCATTATCAAGAAACCGGATCATTATGCCTTTGCCTATCCTGACTTTCTGTATTTCATGCAGACAGGTGGTTCGCACGTAGACCAGGTCCTTTTCCAGATGTACATGAAGCACAGGATGCGGACCTACCAGGGCTTCTTCCATGTAAATCCGGATTATGCCTATTGGTACGGCTGGGCCATGATGACCAAGGACCTTGGTGAAATCAAAGAACTCGCCAAGACCATGAGGGCCACGGCCAAGATGGAGAAATAATCGATAGGATGGGGCGCCAAAGTCGCCCCATCCTATCGTGGAGGCACTATGAAAAAAGGGAAGACCCTGACGGCACCCGGATCTTCCGTCGACCATTCTTTGATCCTCAGAAACGAATGACCATCTGCCAATCGAGAACTATACATGGGCTATTCCGGAAAACATTGCTCCATAGGGCCGGTAACCATTAAAGCGAGTCTCTTTTACAGCCAGGTACCAAGCTCTGTGGGCGAGTTTCTTGAGCTGCCCGCATATGAGTATGCTCCGATTCTGGTTAATACTATGATATTGAGACTGGAGGTTAGGTAAATTAAGTCCTGATTCCGCGGTCGTTATCTAAAATGATAGGAGGATTATGAAATGACAAAAAGACTGGAAATCTACAAGTGTGAACTGTGCGGCAACATGGTGGAAATGGTTCACGAAGGAAAGGGGGATCTGGTCTGCTGCGGCCAGCCCATGAAACTGATGGAGGAGAATACCGTTGATGCAGCAAAAGAGAAGCACATTCCAGTAGTTGAAAAAGTGGAAAGTGGTTTCAAGGTGAAAGTGGGGAGTGTGGCTCACCCAATGGAGGAGAAACACTATATCGAGTGGATTGAGTTGATTGCCGATGGCAGGGCCTACAGGCAGTTTTTGAATCCCGGAGATGCCCCGGATGCCGTTTTTCGCATTGAGGCCGACAAGGTCACTGCCAGGGCATACTGTAACATTCATACCCTGTGGAAGGGATAAAAGGTGGCAATAATGCAAAAATATGTATGTTCTGTCTGTGGATATGTGTATGACCCTGAGGAAGGTGATCCTGACAACGGTGTAGAACCGGGGACAGCATTTGAGGAAGTGCCTGACGATTGGGTATGTCCAATATGTGGCGCCTTAAAGGAACAGTTCGAGCCAGAATAATTTCGACCTGTGCGGTTAGCCGTTAGCGGTTAGCTATTAGTTTAATGATTACAGGATGTTCTGCTATTACAAATTTAGCTGTTAGCTGTTAGCGATTAGCTGTTA
>DFBQ01000202.1:10866-17412 GCA_002367355.1 Deltaproteobacteria bacterium UBA3076
GCTAATCGCTCAATTTAGGTATAAAGGAAGATGGCATGAAGGTCTGTGAAATAAAAAAGGACATATACTGGGTGGGGGCTGTGGACTGGAATGTCCGAGACTTCCACGGCTATTCAACCTACAAAGGCTCTACTTACAACTCTTTTTTGATCATGGATGACAAGATAACTCTCTTTGATACTGTCAAGAGAGAATTCAAGGGTGACCTGCTTCACCATATAAAGACCATAATTGATCCATCAAAAATTGACTACATAGTCGTAAATCACGTGGAGATGGATCACACCGGCTCATTGCCTGAAGTCATGGAACTCGTAAAACCAGAAAAGCTGATTTGTTCCTCCATGGGCAAAAAAGCGCTTCAGCAGCATTTTCACAGAGAGGATTGGCCCTATGAAGTAGTAGGTCCGGGTCATACCCTGAACCTGGGCAAGAGATCCTTACAGTTTATTGAGACCAGGATGCTTCACTGGCCGGACAGTATGTTCTCGTATGTTCCTGAGGAAAAACTGCTCATATCCAGCGACGGATTTGGTCAGCACTGGGCCACCAGTGAGAGATTTGACGATGAAGTGGATTTTTCCAAGCTAATGTCGCATGCTGCAAAGTATTATGCCAATATACTCCTGCTCTTTTCTCCACTGGTAAGGAAGCTCTTGGAAAGAGTCAAAGAACTCGGCATTGAGATCGACATGATTGCCCCTGATCATGGGCTCATCTGGCGTTCTCATGTAAAGGACATCCTTAAGGCCTACGGAGGCTGGGCCCATCATAAAACCAGGAAAAAGGCCCTGGTGATCTATGACACCATGTGGCACAGCACGGAGACCATGGCCAAGGCAATAGCAGACGGTATTGAACAGGAGGAGGTGAGCGTAAAGCTCATGAATCTCAAGGCCAACCATCGCAGTGACATCATTGCCGAAGCGCTGGATGCCGTGGCACTGGTATTTGGTTCTCCAACACTGAATAACGGGGTGCTTCCGCGAATGGCAGGTCTGCTCTCCTACATGAAAGGCCTGAAACCCGGGAACAAGATCGGCGCGGCCTTCGGATCTTACGGATGGAGCGGTGAGGCCGTAAAACTCATGAACAAATATATGGAAGAGATGAAATTCGATATTATTGAACCCGGCATAAGGGTGAAGTATGTCCCGACCCACGATCACCTGAAGGAATGTGTGGATATGGGAAAAAGAATAGGCCAGGCAGTGAGTGAATTGGATGATTGGGTGATTGGGTGATTGGGTGGAGTAAGAAGCACATGGAGAACACGGATATGGGACGTGATATTGCCGAAGACAGGGAAAAGGAGAGTCCTCGGATCCTTCGCCGCAGGATTCGTGAGCTCCTGAGTTCAGAAGACTTGGAACAGGTCCTAATGGAGCTGAGAAAAATTTCCCCCCGTAAGGCCATCAACCCGCTCGTTTCAGTTTTTTATGATAGTGACCCCGAACTCAGGTCGAAGGCCATTAGTGCCTTTGGTCAAGTCGTAGCGGATCTGGCCAATGAAGACATGGAAACTGCGCGGGTTGTTATGCGCCGTCTTATGTGGACTCTGAATGACGAGTCAGGCGGCATAGGATGGGGAGCCCCTGAGGCAATGGCAGAGGCCATGGCCTGCCATCCACGCCTTGCCGAAGAATATGTCCGCATTCTGCTTTCCTACATCAGGGAAGACGGGAACTTCCTGGAATACGAACCTCTCAGGAGAGGGGCATTGTGGGGCATAGGACGTCTGGCTCAAGTACATCCCGAGATGTTGATAGAACTGGATGCAGCTAAGTACATCCAGCCTTATCTGGGGGCAGACGATCCGTTATCAAGGTCATTGTCTGCCCAGGCATTGAGAATGCTCGGAGATAAAACTGGCTATTGAAGGTATTCCTCGTCTGCATAACCACTACTTGCGGCAGGATAACCCCAGGTAAAATTGGGAGTCCAAGGGACCGCAGACACCTTGAAGACATGAGGATGATGACTGACGCAAGTCTTCTGGGAGCAGGGACCTTGATGGACTCTCAAGATACTGAATATGAGATAAAAAACTTGACCCCAATCAGATGATACAAGAGATCGCTCTTCAGAACAGGCTTTATCTGAAACAGAAAGAACTCTGGAAGAACAGTGAGTTCTGCGAGATTATGCCTGTGAATTTCAATTATCAGGGTCTTATCATTGTATCAACCGGCCTGGTCGATGTCCCAGAGGGCTGGATAATTTACCAGACACACAGCTGCGGCTGCGGACCGCAACCGACCATACGCGGTGCCATCCTCGAGAAGGAAGCCAGTTGGTCCGCTTCCAAAATGCGTAAGGAACTGACACGAAGCGCCAATCCAAAGGAGGTATCTCTGGCGGAGCAGACATTTATAAAAACAGTATATATCGCGCTTCGTCAGATCAGCAATGACGACAAGCTGCGTATAACCAGAGCACTACAAAACCACTTTGGAGAAAACAAGAAAATAGGCCTTTTTTGATTCATAAAGGGGACAAAAGATAACATCAGAGAGCCCTGGCCCCTGTCTTAATGTAATTTGACAGCACCAGCCTACTGACCACGGATCCAAAGACAACGGCCAGCAGGGATGTCAGCACAACAAGTGCACCTGTCGACCCAAGGAATACTGCGAGCTGCGATTTGCTTTCAGCGGCAATCCAGGTCACTGTCTGCTTTGGCGTTGAGAATGCTCGGAATGGATCGGCCAGTGTTTTAGCAGTCTTGCCAGGTGGTGCTTCCCGGTCCCATCAGTTTTGTAAAGAGTTGAACTTTTCCGTATATCGTAAGACTGTCCATACGAAAGCGGAATGGCTCCATGTGAGCGGGGAAACAGAAAGAGGATAACCGTTTACAGGGTGCACCTGTTCTGCAAGTACGCCGGAAGGAGGCGCATTTTTTGCGCACCATTCAAGGTAAGGCAGGGCTTCATGAAGTTCCTGAAAATTTTCAGCTCGATCGATGAAGTATTCTCCCAACCAGAGCGTTGAGATAAACCAGGGATTGCCGGGGATGTCCTCCGGGCTGTCATCCGCCCGTTGATAGATATCATTCTGGTATCTGGCACAACCCCCGACAGGAGTATTCAGCCATAATTGCCGGCGTATAGCCTTCATCGTTTCGAACATCCGCGGGTCCTGGGGTATAAGTACCCCCAGAGTCGTGAGCCCTAAAATGCTGATGTCAATTACTTCATCGAGTTCATAACCATTGTCCTTCCGGTAACCTGAGCGGGCGTACCTGTTTAGACCAGTGTGGTATAGATGCTCAACAACCCCTTTCCCCATTTGATCGGCTGCTGTGTCATATATCTCAGCTAAGGATGTATCTTGAAAGAGTCTTGCAAAATTCGCCGCCGCTCTGAGGCCGGCAATCACTGCTGCGACGGTAAAGGAATGCACCCCGTAACGTTCTTCCCATAGATCAAAGGAAGGAATGGGCAGCAGGGTCTCAGGATCGCGGTATGATACCAAAAAATCGGCAGCCTTTCGAATAAGTTCTGTATAGAGAGGTTTTATGAATTCTATGTCCTTCGAGCACTGATAGTGTATCCAAAGCGCCCATATGATCAAGGCGGTCGAATCCTCCTGTATAGGAATCACTGCTTTCCCATCCACTAACCATGGATGCCAGTTGCTGGCTAATGATTCGTCAGGATTATAATGCTGGTAAAGATATCCTTCCTCTGATAGGATACGAGAGCAAAAGTCGAAAAATTTCATACACACGTGCGTGTATCCGGCCTTTGCCAGAGCGGCGGCTACGAAAGCCCCGTCGCGGCCCCACATATAAGAATATGTATCTCTTCCAAAACGGACGATATCTGAGTCGGTTGCGGCGATGATTGCTCCCCGATCGTCGATCTGTGTTCTTAAAATGAGGAGGCTTCGATCGAAAATGTCAGTGACCGTTTTGGGAAGGTCCCCAAAAGACCTGGATTCTTTTTGAACCCACGCTGTCCAGTAATGCAACGTTTTATTGATAAGTTCTTCCGGCGCTGTCTCCGAAACAACCTGATTGAGTTGAGCCACATCATGGTATCGCAGGCCTGCAGCCACCCAGTAAAAGGCCGTTGCTCTCCCGCCTGGGGGCACATACAGGGGGATCTCGATCGTAGAGTCGGCACAACCCCAGGCGACCGGATATCCACTAAGTTCACCATCCTCGGCGTCTTTCCATGTCCCTTCCCTCCCAGGCACCTCCTTGTCGCCGCATGCATAGTACCTTACGCCGCATCCCCCGGCTTCACAACAACTGATGAGAAAATACCGGTTGGCTTTGTAGTGTATAATGGAACGGGTTCGCGGATCAAAATAGGCCGTGTCCCCGATAGTATTGCCGTAGAGGTGAAAGTCGTGGCTGAAAAAAAGCCTCACCTGACGCTCTTCCCCTTGCAGGTTTTTCACTTCGACTTTCTTGATATATACATTCACGTCCATATCAACCACGTCAGAGCAGCGCAGCTCCAGCCCCAAGGGCGCATTCTTCAAAAAGACCTTGGTAACGAGGCTGTTATCATGATACCTCAGGTCCTTTTCCCATTCCGAACCCATCCAGGAGCAGCGTCCATCCACCCAGACTCCGAAACGGAACGGCCCTCCCTCTGAATGGTTCTCCTGGCCTATTAACGGGAAATACACATCTCTGATCTGATAATCCGAGTCAAAATTCAACAGGAGATTGCCATTGCTTACCGGAATGTCTCTAGGCATATATTTATTCCTGGGTTGAGCGGTTCAACGTTCACGGTTCCCGGTTGAAGCCCTGCCTGGCTGTTAACAAAAGGATAACGCGTCAATAGGGACGAATGTTATGCTTCACCCAATAGGTGAAAGAGGCTAATCTGAGCATTGTGTTATAAAGTTAAGGATATCAGTAGACTATAACCTTTGAACCCTGAACCTGGAACCGATCATTTTAGGTTATTATATGACTATAGTGTGTCATGGTCGAGAGGTCTATAAAGATAGCCGGTTGACAGCCTGTTATCTGATATTTTATGGCTCTCGACTATCTCTTGATACAACTCTGAATACTTCCTGGCCATGCATGTAACGGAGAAACGATTCTGCACATGCCTCTGACATTCACGGGGATCAATGCTATTGATGTGGCCAACCGCCCTAATCATACCATCCAGAGAATTCACCACGAACCCTGTTTTTCCGTTCACCACGATTTCTGGAACAGCTCCTTTCTTGAATGCCAGGATTGGCGTACCACATGCCATTGATTCGATCAAGACCAGTCCGAACGGCTTCCCCCCACTGTGCAGGAAACAAGGTGGCCCGCGCATGCCGGTACCATTGTTTTTTTTGCTCTCTGGTGAGCTCTCCGATGTAGATAATCTGTTTGTTGCATGCCAGTAAAGGTTTTATTACCTCCTCATAATAGTCTTTATCAACGGGATGTTTGGAAATGTCGGCAAACAGGTCGATAGAACGCTTCACGCCTTTGAAAAACTCCAGGTCTGCGGGCTTGTCCTGGACACAACCGGCAATAATGAGTTTAGTGCCGGTCTTTTTCGCAACTTCTATGGCTTTATCCTGTCCCTTGACCCGGGTTATCCTGCCTATAGTGAATAAATAGTCGCTTTTGGCCGGTTTTTCTTTGAAAGACCAGTCTTGTATTTCAATCCCATGATAGATAGTTTTAATATTCGCTAATCCATTATACTGCCGTTTTTGGTATTCGCTTATTGCCACGAAATACATGGATGGATTCTGCATGATGTTAAGCTGTTGATACTGGTCTTTTCTAATCCAACTGTCTTTGGCGGGCACGTGAAGAGTCATCACGATTGGCAGAGTTGGATTGAATGCACCGCTATAGATGTAGTCCAGCCATCCGTGCATCTGGATAACATCAATGTCGCCCCTCTTTGCCCTTTCAAACGCCTTCAAAAGGTGTATCTTAACGACTATTTTTTGCTCCATGGTGCTTTCATGCACATAGTCACCTAAACTTTGCCGGACGGTCACGTATTGTTCCCCGGTAATACAGGAATCAGCAGAGCAAGCAACTATGGACTTGTGGCCCAAGGACTGGAGTCCTTTATCAATATTATAAATAACGGTTTCTATTGGACTATAACCGAGATCCGGTCTGATCGGCTTGTTGATCGTTGCCACCTGCAGCACTGTCAGTCTTTTATGCTTTGTATTTGTTGTCATGATAGAATTTTGTCAAACAACAGGTTATACCCGTATCTGAGAGGAAAGTTACTCTATCAGGATCAGGATGTCAAAACTTGCTGGAAATCGGTTGCCCCAAAGCGTCTTGAATGGCCGCAAACCCTGTTTTCTACTTGCCTTGAGCGGTTTGTATCCGGGGCAGTGTTTTTTTATCTTAGGCTGCCTTGTATCGGCATCTGGAGAAAATGTGACGAGTCCGGCTTGCTTTTGTTGCAGCCTTTCTGTTATCCCTTGTTAATGAGTCCTTCCCTATCCCAGCAGCCTACGCATGATGCCAAAGAATCTAAAAACCAATTCGAGGAGCTTTACCGTCAGTACAATCGCCGAGAGTTCGTACATCCTGACCCCCTT
>DFBQ01000199.1:0-18604 GCA_002367355.1 Deltaproteobacteria bacterium UBA3076
ATATTCCTAACCGCACAGTTCGAACTTTTTCATCGCCACAGGGTGATGGACATGAAATCGTTAATGAAGGCTACTGAGAGAGCCCGACGTAGTTTATTTCGAGACCTGTCGGAGCTCAACTACTTGTCAAGCTACACCCACGCCGGCCGCTACTACACTCTGCCTGACCTCCCGCAGTTTGACGAAAACGGGCTCTGGTTCTTTCACTATGCGGGGTTTATGCAGGCTGGGACGCTCAAATCGGCATTGACGCATTTAGTGAGACACGCCGATAATGGGTTCACCCATCGTGAGTTACAAGCTTTACTCCGCATAAGGGTGCATAACACGTTGCTCGGGTTAGTTGGAGAGGGTCAAATCGGACGAGAAAAAATCGAGAAAGAGTATTTGTACGTAAGTCCGGACCCAAAACGAGCGTTTGAGCAAGTGGCGGAGCGTATGGAGCAAATTTCCACAGTAGCCGACGTGAGCAGTGATACATCGGATGCCATGGTCATAGAAGTGCTCCTTGAATTAGTCTACACCGGCAAGGTGACCATAGACCCTGGTACTGTAACGGAACGCCTCCGTGTACGCGGGGTGAGAGTGTCCGAGCAACAGGTGGAACAGGTTTTCAAGCAATTTGGGATTGACTGGTCAAAAAAAAGCCGGCCTCACCATAGACACTCTTGCGGCACTACGAGAGAGTCTGCACTCTCTTGGCACTCGCTGCAAGCAGCAAATGTCGAGCACAGCCGGTGTATTTGTCCGGGTTGACGAAAAACCTGGCCATTGTCCTGTGTGCAAGGGTGAACAGTGGCTTGTCCAGAAGAGCGCTCCTCGCTACGGCAAAACTCTCGCTCATGGTCAATTTGAGGCTCGCGAAACTGTTTATGTATGCGCGGCCGGTTGCAAAAATGCCACAGGAACCTTGGTCACGCATAGAGCTGATTCACTGGTGAGAAATATCGTTCCCCAATGTGTTGTCGGGTACGACGTGTTGGTCTTTGTCGGGATTGAGAGGTTCCTGCACCATAAGCAACGGGAAGAGATCCGCATGCGACTTGAGCATGAATACGGCATTCGCTTGTCAAGTGGCGGAATAAGTCACCATTGTCACTCTTTCGTGAAATATCTTGCAAGGCTTCACAATGCCCGTACCGAACTTCTGAAAACCGTACTGAAAGGTGACGGTGGATGGCCGATGCATGTGGATGCCACCGGTGAGCATGGACGTGGGACAATCTTTGCGGTAGTTGCCGGCTGGCGGCGATGGGTGCTTGGCGCCTGAAAGATCCCCACCGAACACTCTGCAGTCATTTTGCCTTGTTTACGGGAAATTGTTCACAGATTCGGCGTACCATGTGCGGCAATGCGTAATTTGGGGCGGGCAATAACGCCGACCATCAACAATGTGCTCGAAGAATTGGACGCGGACATTCCTGTACTTGCATGCCATCAGCATTTCCTCGCGGATATTGGCAAAGACTTGCTTGATCCTTCACATTCGGAACTCCGGGCTCTTTTCCGGCGGTCGAAAATACGTCCAAAGCTCCAGAGTTTGATTCGCGACTACGGACGTAAGATCGACCGGAATATCGTACAGGCCCGGGAGGCGGTTGTGATGTGGCAGACCTTGGCCCAAAAGGGACACCGACTTCCGTGCGGTCTTGACGGGCTTGCGGTTGTGCGTGCCATAGCTCAATGGACACTGGACTACCCAGCAGATAACTCCGGCCTTGATTTTCCGTATGACCGACCATATTTGGCACTATATGATCGGTGCGTGATAGCCGTTCGGGCCGTCGATGCCTTCTTACGTATCCCGCCCTCAGATCGGATAGTAATTAAAGGCCTTGAGCGGTTACGTCGAATCCTAACCCCTGTTGATTGTGAGGTGCCTTTTCGCCAAATTACCGTTAAATTGCGCCGTCGAGCAAGCCTGTTCGACGAGTTGCGGAACACGTTGCGCCTGGTGATCAACGAATCGAAGAACGAGACTGAGCGGGAGATCCATGAAATTAACGGCCAGCTTAATACATTCACCCAATCACTAATGGAACGTCGTTCCAAGCGAGGACCAGATCGAGATTCCCGAGAGGCTATTGATCTTATCCTGGCGCATTTTGATAGGCATGGAGGCAATCTCCAGGGCCATGCGATTGCACTGCCACAATCAGCTGGGGGTGGGATAAGGCTTGTTGACCGTACCAACAATTTGATCGAGAATCTGTTTAAGGATATAAAGCACGGTGAACGGCGAAGGAGTGGGCGCAAAAATTTAGGGCAAGATCTCAACGACTTGCCTGCGGAAGCCCTACTGGTCAGGAATTTAGAGCATGCAGACTATGTGAGCATTGTTTGCGGGTCAATTGATCGCCTTGCCGGAAGCGTTTGCGCAACTGGATCAGGAAGAGAAAAAAAAGAAGTTACGCGGAGAGCCCCTGATTGAGACTTCAAACCTCGGACAAGTACTTCAGGTTGCAACCTCCTCTCTTCCCTCGGCAGACAGGAAGGTGGTCAGATCTGACAGGATGGGACAGAAAATGAGTTTGGCTGCAAAGAGCCGAGCCCCAAGATGTAATGATTTGACGGCCTCAAAATAATAATCCAACCGTATTTTGACGCTGTAGACTTTTTTGTTTAATAAACGGTCAAGTAAGCCTGCCACAGTTCCAAACGAAGTAAGCCGGAACCAAAAAGGTTTGAAGATAAAAAAGCCTGGACGAATTGAAAAAAGTTTAAACAATGTTGACACATGCTTTTTGAAGTACTAAGTTAGTAAATATATACAACGTTTAAACTTCGAATGAAGGGTTAAATTATGCGTATGATAATTAAAAAATGGGGCAACAGCCTAGCAACGAGGATTCCAAAAGCCGTGGTTGAATCCATCGATTTACACCTTGACCAAGAGGTTAATGTTGAGGCCGTTAACGGTAAAATCATTATCACACCTATTAAGGAAATGAAGGAATATAAACTTGAAGAACTTCTTAGCCAGTGTAAGTCTGGATCAGTGAAGCTCACCAAAGAAGATCAAGAATGGCTTAACGCTGAACCTGTTGGCAAGGAAGTTTGGTAGTGGTTAAAAAAAAGTATATTCCAAAACGCGGTGATGTTGTGTGGACTAATTTTGATCCTGCAGCCGGGCATGAGCAAACGGGTAAAATGCCCGCCCTTGTTCTTTCTCCAACTCCTTTCAATAAAAAAATTATGCTGGCTATGGTTGCGACGATCACAAGCAGGGTTAGAGGCCATGGTTTTGAAGTTCTGCTTAATGGAAAGAAGATTAAGGGCGTTGTGTTGTGTCAACAAGTGAAGATGATCGACTTTATAGAAAGAGGCGTTCAGTTTGCCGAAAAAGCACCGGACACCGTAACGAGTGACGCACTGGCAAAAGTCAGAGCGATAGTAAGCGAATAAAAAATAACAGCGACCGCGTGACCAGCGTCAATTATAATTCCCCCCTGGCGACAATTATTTTTCCCGGTTGATTAAGAATCGATTATTCAAATCCTACGAAAGGAGGACCATGAATGATCACAGACAATCAAGCGATGAAATTGATGAAGTATTTACAGGAGAAAAGGACGTTGGAGGTCGCAGCCGCCAAGTTCGGAATAAATGAAAAGACAGCCAGAAAATATTGTGATCTTGGCTATCGCTCCAAGGCGCTCCAGGGTCTCGGAATCCAGCCGCACTGAGACTGTTTTGTTTCTCACAGTATTCTCCTGTAACCTATTGTGTTTTCCTATTATAAACCTTAGGAGTCATAGTCCAAGCACTTTTTTGTGTCAGAAACGGTCAATTAAGCCTGCCACAGTTTCAAACAATGTAAGTAACTTCTCAATAAGTCCGGGTACCAGTCACTGGATTCCCGCCTTCGCGGGAATGACGATTGGGTGTGAACGCCCGTCATTCCCGCGAAGGCGGGAATCCAGTAGATAGTCGCAAAATATGATTTGCCCGGACTTATTGAGAAGTTACCGAAGTAAGCCGGAACCAAATAGGTTTGAAGATAAAAAAATTGATCACGAAAGCACGAAAATACGAAGACACGAAAGCCTGAATGTTGTTTTATCACGAAAACATTTACTAAGGTTTAAGCCGACTAATCAAGAACTAATATTTCCATAAGGACTAAAAATACAATCCTCAAGAACTGCTCCGGAAGGGACATCGCTCCCCTCCCAAATCACACTCCTGCAAAGAGTAACACCAGATCCTATGCTCACTCTATGCCCTATAGAGACCCAGTCCTTCCATATAAGATCGCCAGGCAACTCAGTGCCCTGCCCAACCAGACACGTGTTGTTTTCACCTGCAAAAAGCACTTTATGGGCAGAAAGATATCCTCCGGGCGATCCCATATCCTCCCATATGTAATGACCGGAAATGTGATCAGCTCTAATGGCCTGCAAGCGACCACCCTGATCAATTACTGCCTTAAATGTATCAATCAAAGAGCTGGGACAATCTTCAGGGATAGTCCTGATAAATTCCGGTTCCAATATGGAAATACCTGTAAAGGCCATGGCATCCGGCCCGCTGCAATTAAAACCCGAGACCTTTTCGTCCATTACAGCCACATTGTTCCACGGCTCTCTCTTGTGGACCACCAGCGATGCCTTAGCTCCATGGCGCTGATGCAGATTAACTACCTGGGCCGGATCCAGATCTGTTACCACATCGCCGTTTATAACCAGCAGAGGCTCGTTTTTTGAGATATGAGGCAGGGCATTTCTAAGCGCCCCGCCGGTTCCCAGCAGTGATGGTTCCACCAGTGTTACAATTTCGGCCCTGGCCTTATAAGACCCCACCATCTCCAACACGAGATGTGCGAGGTAAAAGCAGTTGATCACAATCTTCTTGAACCCGGCATCCTCAAGCTGGTCGAGTAATCTGTGAAGCAAAGGCTTGTTTAATACTGGGAATAAAGGCTTGGGTAAGTGAAATGTAAGGGGCTGCAAGCGTGTACCCAGACCCGCGGCGAGGATCATGGCTTGCTTGAAGAAAGGCATACTACACAATCTGTGAAGCCGCTAAACCTTTTTCTTATCTTCTGTTTTTGATGAACTGCTGGATGTGTCCTCTATAAGCTTCTCCGAATCGACCTCATTTTCAAGATCCTTCAAACCGGACTTGAAGGCCCTCAGCCCCTTTCCAAGTCCCGCCCCTATTTCAGGAAGCTTCTTGCCTCCAAAGATAAAAAAGGCAATTACCAGGATGACCAACAGCTCTTGTGTACCTAAACCAAACATTAAAACCCCTTTATAGACAATGTTGAATTGTGAATGTTAAATGCTGAATTGTGGAAGAAGATTTAAAAGATATATACCTTAATTCAAAATTCAACATTCAGCATTCAACATTTATTGTACGCCGCAGATTGGGTTTTTTCAGCGGAATCATTATTGTGACCCATAACTGTGTAAACCCGAAAGCAGAAAATTCACCCCAAAGTATGTAAACATCACTGAAACAAAGCCCACTATCGCTAAGTAGGCGATCCTGCGACCGGCCCACCCCCTGACAAATCTTGCATGCAGGGCCGTAGCATATACAAACCAGGTTATCAATGACCAAGTCTCCTTTGGGTCCCAACTCCAGTACGTACCCCAAGCATCATTGGCCCAAACGGCCCCTGTAATTATGCCAAGGGTCAACCAGAGGAAACCAAAGACGATTGTCTGGTGTATCAACTCATCAAGGATTCTGCAATCAGGCATAACACCCACAATCCCCTCTGATGCCCCGCTGAATCTATTTTTAAAAAGGTACATAATACCGAGTCCGCAGGCAACAGCAAAAGAGGCATATCCAAGGAAGCACGTGACGACGTGGGCAATGAGCCAATTGCTCTTAAGAGCTGGTATGAGAGGCTGTATTTTATCTTCAATATTAGGGCTAAAAGATGCATAGGCCATGGCAAGGGATGCAAATGGAGTTGCAAAGGCCCCGATCACACGTCGCTTTACCTGCCATTCTATGATCAAGTAAACCACTACCGTTATCCACGAAAAAAATACCAGGGACTCATAAAGGTTTGAGAGCGGTGCGTGTCCATAACCTAATTGGTAAGACTCTATCCATCTGAGACCTATTCCGACTGTCTGAATTACAAGGCCTCCAGATGTGACGACCGTAGCCATCAACCCTACCTTCTGCACTCTGAAGATCCAATGTATCAAATAGAGCGCAGCCGCCCCCAAGTATATGAAAGTAGTTAAACTGAAAAGATATGAACTGGAAAAGGTCATTGCCGTACTCCTAAACTGGAATTCAAAGCCTCTTCAATCTTTCTGATGTCTTTTTCAAACTGCAATTTATTCTTGTTGGTCTGACCGGACAGAATCACAGTGGTCTTGTCCTTCCGACGACCTATCCAGAGCCACATGCGTCTATGCGGAACCCAGAATACTACGGCAAAACCAACAATGAGGACAGTACAGCCCAACCACACTATCCAGACTCCCGGGTCTTTCTTGACTTGCAGCCCTGTCAGATATCGTTGTTTGGCATTAGACAGGGAAATCTTATACAAGTTTTCACCCCATTGAAACTCCTTTTCATTTCCTTTCAAAAGCCAGAAATTACCTGCTCGACCTTCCTGATCTCCAACCCAGATCTGGGCTGCAGGCCTGCCATGGACGCTGGGCTGATACTGCATCAAACCAAAGCTCAATTGTTCTTCCGGCCATAAGGCCTTTTGAAACGCAGAAATAGTCAGGGAACTCTGCGGGGTTTCAGACTTGGCGATCTGCACGGTTACTTCAGGAATAGCCCGATAGCTTGCCTGGTAAAAAGTAACACCCCTATATTTCATAGGATCATTAACGACGATGGACTTATGGAAGACCTCCTTATCATCGTTTAATACTGTCAGGTCGGATCGGTACTCTTTTGGTGCTCCATTATCGTAAAAGGAGATATTAAAGCGATTACAACGGACTGAAAAGCCAAGAGGTATGTGCTCTCCCGTCTGTCTGTTCACAATATGATCTATTGTCTCCCCTTCCGGCAACATGACGCTGCCCTTGAACCCCAGAAATAATCCTACCAGGGCACCAAAAAAAATAATCAGTATGCTGCCGTGCAGACCATATACACCCCAGTAGCTCCATTTTCCGCGTTCCGCCAGAAACAGCCTGCCCCCATCTACATCTGCGGTTTCATGGAATTTGCCAGCGACCTTTTTAAATGCTGAAATGATCGACTGAGTGGAATCATTATCCAGTTCCTCTTTTATTTCCCAATCCTTTTTAAAAGGCATCTTTAACAGACGCGCGGAATCCACAGACAGGTTGTCTCTCCTAAAAAGTTTAAACGTAAATGGCAAACGCCTCAGGGTGCAGACCACCAGATTGGTGCTAAAAAGGCCCAATAAGATCAGATACCACCAGGAATGATAGGTATCATGTAATTGGAGGACCTTTATGATTCGAAAAAAGTTGGGGCCGAACGTTTCCAGATAGAACTGAAGTGATTCTCCCTGGGGTATAACAGTACCGACAATAGAGGTTATGGCCAGAGCAATTAAAAGAAATACAGCCAGACGAACCGACGAAAAAAAACGCCAGATTGAAGTATGTTGATAGGTTGGAGATGATGCTTTCATAGAACTGATTCAGGTCCTGAGATCTATACTTTGGAGTTATTGTCAATCTTCATAAGGTCGTTATTTTTTATGGATAGATGACGATCCGGTCTTTTCGTCCTGGCTGACATCGTCCCCAGCCTCTCCATTCTCCTTTATGGACTTCTTAAAATTGCTTATACCCTTTCCAAGGCCCTCACCGATTTTTGGCAGCTTACCAGCACCAAAAATGACAAGAATTATAACCAAAATCACCAGCAACTCAGGCATCCCTAACCCAAACATCCTCTATTCCTCTCCTACATAAAAGACTGTCATGTCATATATGATTCCGCTGAAAAAACCTAATTTGCGGCATTGCTTCAATTTTCCAGCCTGCCTGTGCGTTGCACGCAGACAGGTCACTGCGACGTACGATAAGTACGTCTTCATTCCGGGAAAATTTCGCGCCTTGCATCTCAGGCTTTTTGAGCGGAATCATGTTTCAGGGTTTTTGCAGTGTAATCATATAACATATCAGAAATTCCGTTCAGTTTACAGTTCAGCCTATCCTATGTCAATCAGCGTAATTATTCACTCCCTGCCAAGGAGTGTTAACGGCTACAAATCAGCTTTTATAAGGGCCTCATAAACCTAATTTTTTCATCTTATTAAGAAGGGTCTTGTAACTGACCTTAAGAGCGCGGGCTGCAGCGGCCTTGTTTCCCCCAGTTGCTGCCAGGGCCGCATCTATGAGTTCTTTTTCCCTTTTCAAGACATGGCCCCTGCTTTCCGACCAAAAATCACCCGGCACTAACTCATCTTCAGTAGGAGGACTTAAAAACGATCTGAGGGAGCTATCAGTAATGTCGCCTCCTGTCAGAAGTGAGGTTCGATCCAATAAGTTGAAAAGCTCTCTTACATTTCCCGGAAAATGATATTCCAGAAGAAGCTCCTTTGCACTATCTGATAAACAGACCCTCCGGCCCAGCATTTGTTCAACCCTTTCAAGGTGATAGTTAACCAAGGGAATAATGTCGTCTTTTCTCTCCCCGAGGGACGGAATGTGAATTGGAAAAGTTGTAAGACGAAAATGTAGGTCTTTCCTGAAAAAGCCCTCTTTTACAGCCTTTTTCAGGTCTTTGTTTGTTGCTGCAATGATCCGGGCATCGCTTTTTGATTCCTGGCTGCTACCCAATGGCAGATAACAACCAGAGTCTAAAAACCTCAAGAGCTTCGGCTGAAGAGAAAGCGGCAGTTCTCCGATCTCGTCCAAAAAAAGAGTGCCCCCTTCAGCGGCAGAAAGAAGGCCTTTGCGTGTCTCGGTTGCCCCTGTGAAGCTGCCCTTCAAATGACCAAAAAGCATTGAATCTGCCAATTCATGGGGCACGCTTGCACAGTTGAGCCCTATAAATTTTTCCCGACCGCTGTGCTGATGAATATAATGAGCCAGCACATCCTTTCCTGTTCCAGTCTCTCCTGTAATAAGAACAGGAAAAGGTGTGGAAGCCACCCGGTCTGCCATTTGCAGCATCTCAACCATCTTGGCTGATTCGGCCACAAGGTCCTTGCTTTCCTGCAACGGAAACAGATTCTGAAAGCGTTGAACAAGTGCCTCAAGATCCACGGGCTTCTCCAGAAAATCCGTGGCCCCCAGCTTTAAAGCCTCCACTGCTTTTTGGATGGTGCCATAGGCCGTAACCACGATTATCACACAGGAAGGATTTATCTGCCGAGCAGGCTTGATAAGACTCAGCCCCTCGCCATCTGGGAGCTGGAGGTCCAACAAAAGGCCGTGGATACCATCAAGACAGGCCTTAGCCTGTTTCAAATTAAAAGCCGGATGTGTATTATACTCATCACCCAAGGCCTCTTGAAAAAGGCTTGCCAGTTTTTGATTGTCTTCAACTATCAGGATCTTGTACTTCATTACAACTTAAGTTGAGCGATTAGCTGTTAGCTATTAGTGTTTAGCTTTGAAAAATCAAGGTATTACGTTAATTAGTAATAACACCCAATGGGCAAAAGTTTGTAATAGCAAAAATATTCCGCAACCATTAAGCTAATAGCTAACTGCTAAAGGCTAATAACTTAGTTTAGATATAATCTGGAATTTCTTTTTTGATAATTCCGTCGAGCACTTCATTATACTTTACGGACAATAGAATCATTTGCATAAGTTCCAGTGGGGAAAAAATTTATCCGGCTATTATTATCCGTAATACTCAGACTATCCTGTATATGGATGCAAATTTTCATAAAAAGGCAATCGCTGCCATTGATCTTGGCTCTCAGACCTTCAGGCTGGCTGTAGCCCGAATTGTGAATAATAGGCCCCAAGTCCTTGCATCCGAACTTAAAAATGTGAGGTTGGGCCAAGGTCTTGCCGCTAATGGAAGACTGGCTGAAACTGCCATAAAAAGAGGAATTGAAACGCTTCGAAATTTCCGCAATGTCCTTGATAAATTCAGAGTCTCTGATGTAATAGTCTGTGGTACTGCTGCCCTGAGAAACGCTGCAAATGCCGGAGAGTTCTTGGACCTGGCAGAGGCAGAAGGATTTAATATAAAGATATTATCAGGTGACGAGGAAGCCTTCATGTCGGTCATGGGCGTGCGTACCACATTACCTGACATAAGCGCTCCCTTTTTGGTTGTGGATGTTGGTGGAGGAAGTAGTGAAGTTGTATTGGCTGCAAACAGCAACATGTTATTTAATTGGAGCCTTAATATTGGGGCAGTGAATCTTACAGAGGAATTTATCAGGACAGATCCCCCGCTTGCCAAAGAGCTTGAAAAACTCAGATTTCATATCAGGCAAAAGCTATCGGACTTATCTGCTAAACTTCCCCAATCCCCCAAAGCTGTAATAGGAGTTGGTGGAACTGCTACCACATTGGCGGCCATGGCACTGGGCATGGAAAACTATGACCCTCGACGGATAAGAGGATATGCGCTCGGATCTCAAGAGCTTGATAAATTATGGAACCTTCTAACGGGCATGAAAATTCATGCGAGAAGGAGTATATCCGGGCTTGAATCCAAACGAGCAGATATTATCTTAGCAGGAACAGCAATATTTCGAGAAATATTACATATAACTGAATTCAAAGAGTTGACTGTTAGCGATGGGGGTCTTTTACTTGGCCTTTTAACAAGTCTAATTGAAAAGGAGTCTGATAACCATGCTGAACCACCCAATACCAGAGGCCTATACATTTGATGATTTGCTGTTGCTACCGGCCTTTTCCAGCGTTCTGCCGACAGAGGTAGATATTTCCACTCAGCTCACACCTGAAATCCGTCTTAATATCCCCATGATGAGCGCAGCCATGGACACGGTCACTGAGGCCCAAACTGCCATTAGTATGGCAAGAGAGGGTGGTATCGGCATCATCCACAAGAATATACCTGTTGAGGCCCAGGCAAGGGAGATTGAGAGGGTCAAAAAGTCTGAAAGCGGCATGATCGTGGCCCCGGTGACGGTCTCCCCGGATCAGCGTATCTGGGATGTACAACAGATAATGCGTGAGTATAGAATATCAGGCGTGCCGGTATTGGAAGGAGAAAAACTAAAGGGTATTGTCACAAACCGGGACCTGCGGTTCGAAACAAATTGGGATCTCAAAGTCAACGAGGTAATGACAAGTGAAAACTTGGTTACAGCCCCTGTCGGGATCACTCTTGAAGAATCAAAGGCCATCTTACACAAGCACCGCATTGAAAAACTCCTGGTAGTGGACGACGAGGGAAATCTCAAGGGCCTAATCACGACCAAGGACATAGAAAAGATCAAGAAATATCCCATGTCCTGCAAGGATGACATTGGTCGCCTTAGGGTTGGAGCTTCAGTAGGTATAGGTGAAAGCTGTCTGGCACATGTGGAGGCATTAATTAAGGCCGGTGCGGATGTGATAGTTATAGACTCGGCCCATGGACACTCCAAAAACGTGATCAATGCGGTATCTGAAATCAAAAAGACCTTTCACAATGTCCAAATAATTGCAGGAAATATTGCCACCGCAGAGGCTGCTGAAGCCCTGTTTAAGGCCGGCTCTGACGCCGTAAAGGTCGGAGTAGGACCGGGCTCCATCTGCACTACCCGGGTTATTGCAGGTGTAGGCGTACCACAACTGACTGCTATCCACAACTGTGCTGCCGTGGCACAAAAAAATGGGAAAACCATCATAGCTGACGGAGGTATCAAATTTTCCGGTGACTTGACAAAGGCCATAGGGGCCGGTGCCCATTGCATCATGATAGGGAGTCTGCTCGCCGGCACGGATGAAAGTCCGGGAGAATTGGAGCTTTATCAGGGACGACAATACAAGGTATATCGCGGTATGGGCTCGCTGGGGGCCATGAAAGATGGTAGCAAGGACCGATATTTTCAGGAAACTGTCAGAACAGAGGCAAAGCTGGTTCCGGAGGGAATTGAAGGCAGAGTACCGTATAGAGGTCCGATTTCCGCCACTATTTACCAGCTCGTCGGAGGGTTGAAGGCCGGCATGGGGTATATCGGCTGCAAAACCATAGAGGAACTCAGGCAAAATGCCCGCTTTGTGCGCATAACTTCTGCAGGTCTAAAAGAAAGCCACGTCCATGACGTTATAATAACCAAAGAGTCACCAAACTACTGGATTGAACACTAACTAATGCCTGATTACACTGCAAAAATCCTAAAATATGATTCCGCTCAAAAAGCCCGAGATGCATCCCTTTATAGGCAATGTTGAATTGTGAATGTTGAATGCTGAATTGTGGAAGAAGATTTAAAAGACATATACCTTAATTCAAAATTCAACATTCAGCATTCAACATTTATTGTGCGCCGCAGATTGGGTTTTTTCAGCGGAATCATGCCTTAAATCTCTTGTCCACGCCCCTTACCCGGGGCTGTATGGAACTTTCTCCACTTCAACATAAAGCGACCCTTAAGGTGGCCGGGAACCATCGATCCCATTTGCTGTGCCACTTGGCTCAGAGCCGGATAAAGACATGACTCCCTGAGCAGCGGACTATTTGATGGTAAAAAAATGGTCAACATAAATATAATGATTACTGCCAATACCAGGCCCTTGGCAAGGCCCACAACAGCCCCCAGAAGCCTGTCAATCCAACCTAATCTGAGGGCATTGAACATCTTTTGAACCATGATACCGGCAATAAGAAAAATAAGATATACCAAAAAAAATATTAATAGAAATGAAACCAGAGACCGCCACATCTCATCCTGTATCCACGGTGAAAGCCTTAACGATATGGATGGAAAATGGTGGATAGCCACCCAAGACCCCAATATTACACCAAAAAGAGAGGCTAATGACCTGCTAAAACCCGTCCAAAGGCTGCGGCAAACGAAAATAACAAGCATTCCCCCCAGGAGAACATCAAGCCAGTTAAAATGTAAGGAATTAAAATATAAATCCATAATTCACCTTATTATAGGTTCACAGGTTCAGGGTTGCTTTTCTTGTAACTTCTCAATAAGTCCAGGCAAATCATATTTTGCGACTATCCAATGGATTCCGGCTTTCGCCGGAATGACAGGCGCTCATACCCAATCGTCATTCCCGCGAAGGCGGGAATCCAGTGACTGTTACCCAGAATAAACCTTTGAACCCTGAACCTTTGAACGGTAAAGCTATCCTATAATCTCCTCGGCAATACGGGTTGATTCATTCAGGCTATTTTCAAGATCTCTTCGGAATTCCTCTATCCGTATTCCCTTTGCGTCCGGCGGCACTGAAATCGGCCGACCATATACCATGACCACTTTGCTCCAGGGAAATGGAAGGATTGTACGGTCCCAACTGTTAAATCTAAAGCCTGGCCTGGCAGCAAGACCAGTCGGTATCATAGGAACCCCTGTCTCCCTGGCCAGAACTACTGCGCCTTTCTGGGCTATCCGTGCCGGCCCTTTTGAGCCATCGGCCACTATGCCGGCATTACACCCCTGCTGCCGCATTATCCTGGCCATCTCTTTGATAGCTAGAAGCCCTCCTTTATGTCTGGAGCCACGTACAGGAATCTGCCCCCAACTATTTAAGGACCTTGCCACCCATTCCCCGTCGGAGCTGCCACTCACCATGATGACTCCGGAGTGATGTCTGAAACAAAAAAGAGTATATATCAAGCTTGCATGCCACAGGGCTATTATGGCAGGGTGGCCAGGCTCAAACAGAGGCCTTACGGCATCCTTCTCAACAGCGGTGAACCTGCAAGAGGCCAGCCACAATTCAACCAGGCGGAACAATACTGCATACACCCCTGACCACGGTTTATTAACTATGGTGGTCGAAGAATCTGTTATGGACTCTCGCACTTTCATGAGGCATGAGGTAACATGTAGTGACATGTTGATCAAGCTTGAGGAAAGATATGACCGAAAAGTTGGACTTTGAAAAAGCCCTTAAAGAACTTGAAAGGCTCGTAAAACAACTGGAAGAAAATGATCTCCCGCTAGAGGAGTCGCTGAAGACCTTTGAACATGGGATAAATCTCTCCAGATACTGCGCCAAGTGCTTAGATGATGCAGAAAAGCGAATACAGCAGCTTTCACGGGACGAAAACAATGAGCCTATGTTAAAGGCCTGGGAAGGAGATAGTGAAGACCTTTGACCTCAGCACATATCTGAAAAAACAACAGGACCTGATTAACTCCGTCCTGGACAAATGGCTTCCAAAGCCGCATGGCCCTTCAGGTCCGGTGGTTGAGGCTATGAGATACAGTCTGATATCCGGTGGGAAAAGAGTCCGGCCCATTTTGCTGCTTGCTGGAGCCCAAGCAGTACGTGGCGATCAGAAAACGCTTCTTCCCGCGGCCTGTGCTCTTGAATACATCCACACTTATTCCTTAATTCACGATGATCTTCCTGCAATGGACAATGACGATATGAGGAGAGGCAGGCCCACCTGCCACAAGGTCTATGGCGAGGCCGTTGCCATTCTTGCAGGTGATGGCCTTCTCACCTATGCCCTTGAACTCATTTGTAAGCCGGAGCTGACACAAAATATATCTCCCCGCTTACTCGGTGAAGCAATTTTTCTTCTTGCGAAGGCTGCGGGTGTCTCCGGAATGGTAGGAGGCCAAACTGCGGATATATTAATGGAAGGACGACCGGTGGATGCGGAAACCCTTTCATTCATACACAGCCACAAAACAGGAGCACTGATACAGACATCTGTGGAAATAGGAGGGTTGTTAGGTAAGGGAAACAATGAGGAGCTATACCATTTGAGAAGATACGGCGAATCTATAGGATTAGCCTTTCAGATTAAAGACGATCTTCTGGATGTGGAAGGAGACCAGGAGATTCTCGGAAAGTCGGTAGGTTCGGATGATCGCAATCTAAAGGCCACGTATCCTGCCCTTTTTGGACTTAAGGAGACCAGAAGAAGAGCTCAAGAACTTCTTAAACAAGCCCTCTCCGAATTGGAACTCTTTGATGATAGCGCCGAGCCTTTGCGGGCTATAGCCCGATATATAGTGGAAAGAGACAGATAGTGTCTGAACGGAAAGGCTGTCCAGACACAATTTTGAATTCTTAATTTTGAATTTTGAATTAAAAAAGGAAATAACCTTAATGTGTTAATTGTTCCTGACCTAAATTGAGAAAACAAAATTTGGGATTTCCGTTCAGGCACTAAATAACAAGGAGCATAGATTCGATGTCAGGTCTGCTTGAATCTGTAAAAAGTCCCCAGGACATAAAAAACCTCAAGCCTAAGGAGCTTATTCAGCTTGCTTCTGAAATACGTCGCAAGATCATAGAAACAGTGGCTGAAACAGGGGGACATCTGGCCTCCAGCCTTGGCGTGGTAGAATTGACTATCGCCCTGCACTATGTCTTCGATGCCCCGAAAGACCGAATAATCTGGGATGTAGGGCATCAGGCCTATGCTCACAAACTGCTTACCGGAAGAGTAGATGCTTTCCATACATTACGTCAGGACGATGGAATAAGCGGCTTCCCCAAACGCGGTGAAAGCCCTTACGACACCCTTGATACTGGCCACAGCAGCACGTCTATTTCAGCTTCTCTTGGAATGGCTACCGCCCTGGACTTGAAAGGTGAGGACTCCAAGGTAGTGGCAGTAATTGGAGACGGATCCATGAGTGCCGGCCTTGCCTTTGAGGCACTGAACAATGCCGGCCACCTTAGAAAAAACCTTATCGTTATATTAAACGACAATGAAATGTCCATCTCCCCAAACGTCGGGGCATTATCATCTTTTCTGAGCAGAAAACTGACAAGCCGCCCGGCAACCCGGCTTAAGAAAGAACTTGAATCCTTTCTAAAACGCTCGGGCGTTGGTGAAAACATATGGGCAGTGCTGAAGCGCAGTGAGGATTCCCTAAAGGCACTATTAACTCCTGGAATGCTCTTTGAGTCCTTGCAATTTGAGTACTTAGGTCCGTTGCCGGGCCACCACTTGGAGACTCTGATTCAAACGCTTAAAAACGTGCGTACTATACCCGGACCAGTGCTGGTGCACGTGCTTACCAAGAAAGGCAAGGGTTATCCCCCGGCAGAACGTCATCCTGACCTATTCCATGGCATCGGCCCCTTTGAAATCTCAACCGGAAAACCAAAATCTTCATCGAAACCCAAACCGCCCTCCTATACAAACATCTTCAGCCAGACACTTGTGCGCCTTGCCAAGAAAGATCCAAGGATCGTGGCAATCACAGCGGCCATGCCTGCCGGCACAGGGCTCAGCGCCTTTGAGAAAAAAATTCCGAACAGATTTTTTGATGTGGGAATTGCAGAACAGCATGCAGTGACCTTTGCAGCAGGCCTGGCACTGGAAGGGCTTCGACCAGTGGTGGCAATCTACTCCACCTTCCTCCAAAGGGCCTATGATCAGATCATCCATGATGTCTGTCTGACCAATCAGCCCGTGGTTTTCGCAATTGACAGGGGAGGACTCGTGGGCGAAGACGGACCTACCCATCACGGCGCCTTTGATCTCTCCTTTCTGAGGGCCATTCCAAACCTCGTTGTAATGGCCCCCAAGGACGAAAATGAACTCCAGCACATGCTATACACTGCCCTGATGCATAATGGACCTGTAGCTATCCGTTATCCAAGGGGATCGGGTGCAGGGGTAAGCCTTGATTGGCAGTTGAGAGAAATCCCTATCGGCAAAGGAGAAATTGAGATGGAAGGACCTGATGTGGGGATAATTGCCATAGGACACCACGTTCAGACTGCAAGGATTGCGGCAAAAGAGCTGGCTCAGTATGGAATAAAGGCTTCAGTGGTAAATGCCCGCTTTGCCAAACCACTGGACCGGGAACTGATAACAGAAGTGGCCCGCAGGACAGAGCATATACTTACAATTGAAGAAAACTCTTTAGCAGGTGGATTCGGATCAGCAGTTCTGGAATGTCTTTCTGACAATGGCATAGCCTCTGTCAAGGCTTGTCGCCTTGGACTCCCTGACAGGTTTGTAAAACATGGAAGCCAGGAAACCCTGAGAAAGCATGTGGGTCTTGACGTCCCATCAGTAGTTGAGGCCGTGCGATCAATGATAAAATCTAAGGGGGAAAAATCTATCAGCCCGGCAACAGTACATTCATTGCCTGTATGAATCACACCTCAATTTGGTTTTCCATCACCACCTATGTCAAATATTTGACACTGCTAAATTTCTCTATTCTTTCCTTCTCCTAACCAACAATTTTTTGTAACCGTTCACGGGTTCAAAAGTTCTAAACTCTTATGCCAAGGAGCCTGGCAACCCTGAACCTCTGAACCTCTGAACCCTGAACAGTGAACGGTGAACGGTGAACCCTGAACCTTTTCAAGGCACAAATATTGCTTTGTAAAAAATAGTGCTTATTATTTAATAAGACAATTTGTAATTAAGGAGATTAAAATGAGATGTTTGAAGACCCCCAATAGGCAAACCCAGCCTGCTATATGTAAAAATTGCAGGCGCAAATGTGAACTAGCAGGAAAACGGCGTGGCTACGGAAAGATTAAGTCTTAGATCCCGCTGCATACAGGATTCAGAACTCTTCATTATCAAATTCCTCACTTGCTGAATAATCTGTTACGTCCTCCTGCCATCTGCGCCGCTCCTTCCAGTAACCAAATACCAGGGCCAGTGCGGCACCGGCAGCCAGTCCTGCAAAGCCTGCAAAAATCCAATTGGGATAACATAAATTATGTTCGTGCTCGTTATTCGGTTCAAGCTCTCTGCCACAATACCGGCATACAAGGGCATCTTTTTTAACTCTTTCTTTGCAGTGGGGACACGTTTTACCTAACATGGAAATCATAATATACTCTCCTGCAATGCCAGTTTTTTTGCCTCTGCCTCAGATGGACGGACATAAATTGGTTTTAATGTCTTAAAATCATCAGGCCTTCTGTCTTTTTGCCACCTGAGCTCTGCCAGGATACCCACAGATGCAGCCCTCACATGGGCCATGTGGGCTGGAACTATAACTGCCCGATCACCCAATCCATGTACAAACACATCCTGATATAACAAAAGGCCGCCTCCGAGCAATAACACCCTTTGTCCATAAGGCACGAAGGCCGCCAACTCTTCCGGGAAAATGGACTGACATGGACTTATCTTCTCTAACTCGCCGGAGCTTCTAATCTGATAGAGGGCTGTGTAAACCTGGGACTTCCTGGCGTCCAGTACCGGGCACACAAAATCCCCCTTGCATGCGATAACATGACTCGCCAAGGCATCAAGGGTCGAAACACCGATCAGTGGTAGTCCTAAGGCAAAAGCCAGACCCTTTGCAGTGGAAAGGCCTATTCGAAGTCCGGTAAAACTACCAGGACCCAGGCTTACAGCAAGGAGATCAATGTCGGACCAGTCAGCTCCCAGCCTCTGCATCAACCATTTAATAATGACCATCAATCTTCGGGAATGGGTCTCCTTGCCGGCAAGGACCACTTCGGCCGCGGGCCAGCCGTCGCGTATCAACGCCACCCCTCCCACGTAATCAGATGTCTCGATAGACAAGGTAAGCACAAATCGGCATCCTTCATTCTGTAGTTTACACTTTTTCAACATA
>DFBQ01000199.1:18618-27817 GCA_002367355.1 Deltaproteobacteria bacterium UBA3076
CGGGTTGTTAAGCTAAAAGCTAACGGCTAATAGCTAATCGCATAAGTCATAATCCTTTAATCCCCCAATCCTTCACCCTGAAGGAATGAATCCCAAAAGTCGAGCGATGTCATTGTAAAAAATCACCACCATCAGGGCCAGAAGAATAAAAATCCCGATCTGCTGGGCTATTGCTTTTTGCCGCAAGGTAAGGGGACGCCTCGTGATGCCCTCTATTGCCAGAAAGGCCAGATGCCCCCCGTCCAGGACAGGTATGGGGAGCAAATTCAGAAACCCTATGTTTACGCTGAGAAGGGCCATAAAGTAGAAAAGATTAAGTATGCCCAGTTCGGCCTGTTGTCCGGCCATCTGGGCAATCATTATGGGTCCGCCCAGGCTGGAAAGAGGAATTACACGCTCAAACAGTTTCACAATAACCTGTCCCGTGAGAACTACGAGTTCCCAGGTACGGGAAAATGCCTGCCCAATCGCAGTTAATGGATTTAATTTCTCAATCTCAAAGTCACCTGATGCTGAAACCCCGATCATAGGCACCTTAACTTCTTCACCAAATATGTTTTTAAGCTCATAAATCTTTGGAATGATATCTACCGATACAGTAGTCCGGCCCCGTTGTAATGTCAGGACAATAGTACTCCCGTCGTTGGCCTTGATCGCCTCAGACACCTCTTCCCATCTATGTACTTCACGCCCGTCTATAGCAACTATTCGATCTCCCGCCATTACTCCTGCCTTCTCAGCGGGAGAACCGGTTTGGACTTCGCCGATACCTGTTAAAATAATAGGTTTTCCATAAACCAGAAATATCACGAAAAAAATAAGCCAGGCGAAAATAAAATTGAAAACAGGTCCTGCAGCTACCACGAAGGCCCTCTGCCAGGCCGGTTTGTGTGAAAAAGACCAGGGCCTTTCCTCCGGAGGTACTTCCTCGTCTGGTTGCTCACCAAGCATCTTTACAAACCCACCAAGAGGAAACGCTGAAATGCAGTAATCCGTTGCTCCACGCACCACACCGCAGACCCTGGGCCCTATACCCACGGAAAACTTCAAGACCCTGATGCCGAATCCCCTGGCTACAATGAAGTGTCCAAACTCATGGACCAGTATTATGCCGGTAAGTACCAGTAAAAAGGACCAGGCAGTGGTCATGTCAATTTCTCCGATATAATCCCTTCGGCTCTCAGCCGTGCCAGGGCATCTGCCTTTAGCACGTCATCAAGATCTCTAATATCCTCAACAGGAAAGGCCTCGATCACTTCTCGAACCACTTCCTGTATTGCGGTAAAACCCATACGTCCCTGAAGAAAGGCCTCTACGGCCACTTCGTTTGCAGCATTAAGGGCCGTGGTAGCAGTCCCTCCCTTCCTTGCCGCATCGTAAGCCAATCCAAGGCATGGAAATTTCTCAAAATGTGGCCTCTCAAAGCTAAGAGAACCTGACTCAATCAGGTTAAGACTTGGAAGATCCAGATCCAGACGCCCTGGCCAGGCCAGGGCATAGGCTATCGGCACCCTCATGTCCAGGATTCCCATCTGCGCCAATACAGAGCCATCTATAAATTCCACCATGGAGTGTACAATGCTTTGAGGATGAACCACCACGTCTATCCGATCCACAGAAATGTCAAAAAGCCAGCGGGCCTCTATCACCTCAAGCCCCTTGTTCATCAAGGTAGCTGAATCCACCGATATTTTTGCTCCCATGGACCATCTGGGGTGTCGTACAGCCTCCTCCGGTGTCACCTTGACAAGCTCGTCTCTATTCCGATCCTTGAATGGACCACCGGACGCAGTGAGCACTATGCGCCTGACGTCTTCCTTGCGATGCCCCCTTAGACACTGGAAGATGGCAGAATGCTCGCTGTCTATAGGTATTAAGGCAGCCCCCTTTTCTCTTGCAAGAGATGTAACCAGAGAACCGGCAGTCACAAGGGACTCCTTATTGGCAAGTGCAACGTCTTTCCCTGCATCAAGAGCGGCAAGGGTTGGTATCAGTCCTGCCGCACCTACCATGGCTGATACAACAAGGTCTGCATCATCAACTGTTGCAACTGCTTTATATCCTTCCTTTCCGTAAAGGACCTCGGTGTCGGCAAACTCAACCATAGATCTGACTTGATCAGCAAGCTCGGCAGTCATTACTGATACGATCTCAGGCCTGAATTGCCTTATCTGCTCCGCGAGAAGTTCGACGTTTTCTCCGGCAGCAAGGCCATTCACTGAAAACCGCCCTTTGGAGCGTCTTACAACATCAAGGACTTTTGTCCCGATGGATCCGGTAGATCCCAACAAAGATATGCGCCTGGTTTCTTTCATCTGATCAAAATCCCTTCTATCCTGCACAAGGACAGGATCCAATACAGGAAAGGAGATGCCAACAGCACCGCATCTACCCTGTCTAAGATACCTCCATGCCCGGGGAGTATGCTGCCTGAATCTTTGACACCGGCAGAACGTTTGACCATTGATTCGACCAGATCCCCTACCTGACCGACTGCTCCAATGACCAGCGCCAGGGGCACCAAGACCCTTGGGTCAGTTTCCTCTAAGAGCACAAACCAGAGAAAAAAGGCCGCTATGGCATTTAAAACCAACCCTCCTGCAGCTCCCTCAACTGTCTTTCCCTTGCTCACATTAGGGCATAACTTGTGTCTTCCAATACCTTTGCCTACATAATAGGCCCCGGCATCACCACAAAAGACCGTTACCAGAAAAAACAGGACCCACTCCTTCCCCATGGGCAAGTAACGCAAAAGCCCCAGATGGGCCGCGCATACACCTATATATGCTATTCCCATGAAAAATGCCGCCCAGCTCCATGTAGCATTGGACCACCTGCTGTATGAAACAAGAAACAGTATGGCACTTCCAAACAAAGCCATGTAAACAGCAGGAACTATAAATTCGGGATTGCCCCACAACAAGACAGAAAACAAGGGAAACAGTCCGAGCATAACCCCAAAGCCCTGTATTACCCCACGCCCGGGAAAACAAATTGTAAAATACTCGTACAAACAAAAAGCTGTTGCTCCTATGAGCAACAGGTCAAAAGGCCTCCTACCGCCCCACCAGAGCACTATGAAAAGTAAAGGGCCCAGGGCCGCCGCAGTTAAAAGCCTTTGGCGATGCATGATTCGGAATGCTGTTCGTTAGTCAACCCAAAATGACGTTCTCTTTTCTGATACTCGAAAAGGGCTTTACAGAGCTCCTCTTTGTCAAAATCCGGCCAGAGAACAGGAGTGATATAGAACTCTGAATATGCTGACTGAAAAAGGAGAAAGTTGCTGAGCCTGTTTTCTCCACTTGTGCGAATAAGAAGATCAGGATCAGGAAGCCCGGCTGTATCAAGATTTGAAGCAAACACGGCTTCGTCTATATCTTCCGGGTTCAGGGTTCCTGAAAGACATTTGTGCGCGAGACGTCTGACTGCCCCTATGATCTCTGCCCTGCCTCCATAGCTCAAGGCGAGGTTAAGAATCATAGCGGTATTGGAAGAAGTCCTCTCAATGGTGTCCAGAAGACAGGCCCTGACCCGTTCAGGAAGGCGGTCGATTTGTCCAATGGCCCGAAGAGAGATCTGATTCCCGAGCATTTCATCAAGCTCGCTCTTCAGATAATCATACAGGAGGTCCATTAAGGCACTCACCTCTGCCCTGGGACGACCCCAGTTTTCCTGTGAAAATGCATACAAGGTCAAAACAGGTATATTTAACTCTCTACATAGACGGACTGCAGAACGTACAGCCTTTACCCCCTGCCTGTGACCCATGATCCTGGGGAGTGCTCGACGCTTGGCCCACCTGCCGTTACCGTCCATAATGATGGCAACGTGTCCTGGCAGCCGAATGAGGTCTGAAGGCTTGACCATTCTTTTTATCAAAACTCCAGTATCTCTTTCTCCTTATCGGCAATAACCCCTTCTACTTTCTTGATATGATCGTCAGTTACCTTCTGCATCTCATCCTGGAGCCTGAAAAGATCATCCTCTGAGATCTTCTTGGCTTTTTTCCGGCCCTTCAGACGTTCAATGGCCTCCCTTCGCACATTCCGTATTGCCACCCTGCATTCCTCGCCCATCTTTTTTACCAGTTTGACCAATTCCTTTCTACGTTCCTCTGTCAAGGGTGGTACATTCACCCTGATGATCTTGCCGTCATTGCTGGGAGTGAGGCCAAGGTCGGACTTAAGAATGGCCTTTTCAATATCTGCCAGGATCTTGATATCCCAAGGCTGTATGGTCAAGAGGCGACTCTCCGGTATGGCAACAGAAGCCACCTGATTAAGGGGCATAAAAGTTCCATAGTAATCGACATTAATCCCTTCCAGTAAGGCAGCAGAAGCCCTTCCGGTTCGTACACGAGAAAGGTCGCGTTCAAAGGCACCAATAGCCTTGTCCATCTTACCGCTCGCCTCTTCAATCACTATTTTTTTCATTTTCTGTCACCCCTCCAACTATTGTACAAACCTTTTCACCTTTCACAGCGTCTTCAGCCTTCAGCCTTCCACCTTCTACCTGCTCTTTTCAGCCTCCAACCAGTGTACCAACCTTCTCACCTTTCACAGCCCGTTCTATATTGCCAGGAATCTGCATATTAAACACGACTACCGGAAGACCTGCGTCCTTGGCCAGAGATATGGCAGCAGCATCCATGACCTTAAGACCCTTTTCAAGAACATCCTGATAGGTCAGGCGATCATACCTCTTCGCATCAGGGGCGACCTTTGGGTCCTTGTCGTAGACGCCGTCCACCCTTGTGGCCTTGAAAAGGACCTCTGCATTTATCTCAAGGGCCCTGAGGGCCGCTGCGGTATCAGTAGTGAAGAAGGGATTTCCCGTACCTGCGGCAAATATGACCACCCTACCCTTCATCAAATGATTAAGGGCCCTTCCCCTGATGAATGGCTCTGCAATTCGCCCTATCTCTATGGCTGAGAGCACCCTCACCTGGACCCCATGCCTGTTTAAGGCATCCTGAAGGGCCAGGGAATTCATAACCGTGGCAAGCATGCCCATCTGATCGGCGGCTGTCCTGTCCATTCCCTGGGCAGAACCGGCAATCCCCCTGAAGATATTTCCTCCTCCCACAACCAATCCGATCTCCACACCCAGTCCATGGACCTGAGCAATCTCACGGGCAAGGACATCCATGACTGCGGGAGATATCCCATAAGGCACATCCCCCAGCAGGGCCTCACCGCTGAGCTTCAACAAAATGCGACTATAGCCCGGTGATCCTTGCATGGTTTCAGCCATTATTCCGCTTCCACCCCGACCTGGAACCGTGCAAAACGCCTGACACTGATATTCTCCCCCATCTTGGCAATCAGCTCATTTAAAAGGTCCTGAATGGTTATGTCCGGGTTCTTCACGAAAGGCTGCTCAAGCAGGCACACTTCCTTATAGAATTTTTCAATGCGACCATTAATGATCTTTTCAATTATGTTATCCGGCTTGCCGGACTCCTCAGCCTGTTTGCGAAATATCTCCTTCTCCTTCTCTATAAGCTCCGGAGGAGTATCTTCACGTTTTATGCAAACTGGATTGATGGCTGCAATATGCATGGCCACGTCTCTGGCAAACTGGACAAACTGATCTGTCTTTGCCACGAAATCCGTCTCACAATTGACCTCAACTATAACACCAAGCTTGTTACCGGCATGAATATAACACTGGACAGCGCCTTCAGAAGTTGACCGTCCTGCCCTCTTGGCGGCAACAGAAAGCCCCTTCTGACGCAGCCAGTCAACGCTTTTCCCCATATCTCCATCGCACTCCTGAAGAGCCTTCTTGCAATCCATCATACCTGCCTTGGTCCGTTCCCTGAGTTCTTTGACCATTGCAGCAGTAACCTGTGTCATTATATTAATCCTCCAAATTAATTCTGATTTTGAAAACCTGCTCTGTGGGGCCGGGTCAGGGCGTGAAAAAAGTGATTTGTGGCCGTGTAGAGTATAACACCCCTGCACATGAAAGTTAGCTCATAGTTCGTAGTTTCTGAATACCTGTTTAACCTATGAGCTATCACCCGTCAGCTATGAGCTATTATTAGGCACCTGGCTCAGAACCGGCATCCTCGCCTGTAGCGACTTCAGGGGCAGCGACTTCACTGACAACAGCAGATTCACCGGCAACGGCTTCACCGACAGCAACTTCAGCAACGGCTACTTCCCCCTCACCTGTGGTATCATCGCCCGCCATTTCCTCTTCAATTTCTTTGTCGGTAGCTGCCTGCTGGGCCTCGGCAAACCTTTCCCTGCCTTGCAAGGATGCATTTGCCATTAAAGATGAAATAAGGCGTATGGCCCGAATGGCATCATCGTTTCCCGGAATAATGTAATCTATACCATCAGGATCACAGTTGGTATCGACTATTGCAACCACCGGGATTCCGAGCTTGTTGGCTTCCTTTACTGCGATCTGCTCATTCCTTGAGTCCACAACAAAAACAGCAGAGGGCAGCGAGCCCATATCCTTTATTCCGCCAAGGTTGCGATCCAGCTTCTGGCGCAACCTGTCCATACGAAGGATCTCTTTCTTGGGAAAACGCTCGATAGTGCCGTCTTCAAACATGGCTTCAAGACGTTTCAGACGATCAATACCCTTCTGGATGGTCTGAAAATTTGTAAGCATCCCACCCAACCAACGGCTGTTTACAAAGGGCATTTCGCATCGATTGGCTTCCTCAACTATGGAATCCTGGGCCTGTTTCTTGGTACCAACGAAAAGTAACTTCCCTCCTTGGGCAACCGTCTCTATCACAAACTCATAGGCAACCCTGAAAAGCTTTACGGTCTTCTGGAGATCTATAATATAGATTCCGTTTCTGGCGCCGAAGATGTAAGGCTTCATCTTGGGATTCCATCGTCTGGTCTGATGCCCGAAGTGGACACCTGCTTCTAGCAACTGTTTCATTGTAACGTAAGCCATAGTTTCTCCTTGCAATAAATGTGGTTTTTCCTCCGTCCAGCCACAAAAACACCCTTCCACCATCCGACAACACAGACGGCACCACTGGGTCTCACTGAACGTGCGTTATCAACAGTAAAATCGGCTCTGTTTACCATTTAAGTGTTGATTTAGCAAGCTATCCTTAAGATAACCGTTCACTCTTTTTTAAAAAAGACATGTCTCACGCAAAGGCGCAAAGGCGCAAATTTTTCTTGTGTTTCTTTGCGCCTTTGCGCCTTTGCGTGAGTCTCTTATTACAAAGATGGACTTGAATGAAGCTGGTAGTTAAGTCATAGTAGAGCTTATTCATAGAATACAGGGGATTCTTGATGGAATTGCAAAGGGAGCAATGGAAGAGCCAACTCGGTTTTGTATTTGCCGCTGTGGGCTCTGCAGTGGGTCTCGGGAATATCTGGAGATTCAGTTATATGGCCTACAGTCACGGAGGCGGCGCATTCCTCATTCCATACATCATTGCCCTTTTGTCAGCAGGGATACCTTTATTGATACTGGAATTTGCCCTTGGACATGAACGGATGGGTTCGGCGCCTCTTGCCTTTGCAAAGATAAATAAAAACTGGGAGTGGCTTGGCTGGTGGGCGGTCATTTTTGTAATGTTCGGTATTGTTTTATACTATTCAGTTATTATTGCATGGTGCCTGAACTTCTTTTTTCTCTCTTTCTATCTTGGTTGGGGAGATGACCCCAATGCCTTTTTCTTCAATGAATTCCTCGCGGTAAGTAAATCTCCCTTTGAGATAGGTCACATCAGGACTCCTATCCTTGTGTCACTCTCTATTGTCTGGTTAATAAACTGGGGCATTGTTTTCAGGGGTGTCCGGCGCGGGATAGAATACATAAATAAAATATTCATGCCCCTGCTCTTTTTCTTAACTGCGGTTCTTGTCTTATGGTCGATTTCGCTCGAGGGTTCCATGATCGGCCTAAGAGCATATCTTGAGCCTGATTTTTCAAAATTATCCGATCCAACTGTCTGGATAGACGCATACAGCCAGATCTTTTTTACTCTGAGTCTTGGTTTCGGCATTATGATAGCTTACGCAAGTTATCTGCCCGGAAAAGCCAACATAACAAAAAACGCAATAGTAATCGTATTCATAAACAGCGGTTACTCCCTTTTTGCAGGCATTGCCGTATTTTCTGTCCTGGGTTTTATGGCCACCTCACAGGGAAAGCCCATATCAGAAGTTGTTTCTCAAAGCATAGGCCTTGCCTTTGTTGCATATCCAAAGGCCGTTAGCCTTATTCCCGGAGGGAACCTCTTCGGTGCAATCTTTTTTCTCTGCCTTGTTGTAGCAGGGCTTTCCTCATCAATATCAATAGTAGAGGCCTTTATTTCCGCAACGGTTGACAAGTTTGGCTTCAGAAGAAAACCCCTCATAACCCTGGTAACAATCCTGGGCTTTTTGGGCTCGACAATCTTTACTACCCAGGCCGGCCTGCTCTGGTTAGATATCGCAGATCACTTTATTACTCATTATGGACTTATAGTCGTAGGTATTGCTGAATGTCTTCTTGTTGGCTGGCTCTTCAATATCAAGGTCCTCAGAAAACATGTAAATTCTATTTCTTCGATAAGACTGGGATATTGGTGGGATATCACAATTAAATACTTTGTTCCCTTTGTGCTGGGAGTCATCCTCATTGGAGAGCTCTACGCTGAAATCAAACAACCTTACGGAGGCTACTCCTGGACTTCACTTATCCTGATCGGCTGGAACTGGATATTGCTGACAGTAATTGCCGCCGTTGTGTTTGCCAGGCGACCTTGGAGGACCAGGTATTATGAAATGGAAGGAAGAAGCCAGAAAACCGGAGGTATTCTTTGACCCAGATCCCCCTTGCTGAGCGACTCAGACCAAAAGACCTCGATGAATTCGTAGGTCAGGGACACCTTCTGAACCAGGACAAAATCCTGAATACCCTATTAGACAGGGGGACTATCCCTTCGCTGATCCTGTGGGGACCGCCGGGATGCGGAAAGACTACTCTTGCCAGGATTTTTGCGCGGAGATTAGAATCCGACTTTGTTTCCTTCTCTGCGGTCCTTTCAGGCGTAAAGGAACTTAGGGTCGTCATAGATGACGCAAAGGAAAACACCAAATACAACGGACCACATACCATCTTGTTTGTTGACGAGATACACCGTTTTAACAAGGCCCAGCAGGATGCATTTCTCCCCCACGTTGAGAGCGGCCTTATTACCCTGATCGGTGCCACTACGGAGAAC
>DFBQ01000155.1 GCA_002367355.1 Deltaproteobacteria bacterium UBA3076
TGGCTAACAGCTAATCGCTTAATTTAAGTTGTATCAACAGAGGAATTGGTTGCCTCAGGTATAGCGAATGTTTTACTGTCTGGAAGACCATGGCCTTGAACTTGATTCGAATTTGCCAAGGTATACTCCCTCTCTAACATATGAGCTAATTCCTTCAGGCGTTTTTCCAGAATTCGCAGTCCGGATTTTGCCTCTTGGCAGTCCGGATTTATTTTAAGGGCTTCAACAAAGGCCATCCGAGCTTCTGCGTACCAACTGCCTTCCAGGTAATTTTCCCCTGCCATGCAGTAGGCCTCGTCAATGCCTGAAGGGAACATGGCACCAAGCGTCTGATTCAGTCCACCGCTTTTCTGCCAGAGTTTATTTATGTCTGACTTATGTTCGATCATAAATCGTACGAGCAAAGAGTTGTCTCGTTCAGCAAGGATCAGTGATTTCAGATGTTCAGCAGCACATACGAAAAGGTTTTCGAGCCTGTTTATTCCTCGCTGTATGTCTTCCAGCGTCTCTTCAAAGAAATGTTGGCAGTTTTCCTGCCAATCGTAAGCGGTGGCCGTGGTCGAGGCAACCTGATAGGCAGGGTGATAACGATCTGCCATGTAGGCGTTTTCCTTTAGCTTCATTGCCTCATGGAATATGGCCCCAACCATCCAGTCGAAAAAAAATGGTTCTGGTTGACTGTCCGGGTCGATATCTTTCCAGAGGCGGTGGCAGTTATCCTTTAATACCCATAGTGTCCCCCTGTCTGTTTGTGTCCCTACCCAATTGTCCAGACCTTCATAGGTGATGCCCGTGTTCCTGTATTTTTTTTCGATTTTTAGGAAAAAAGAGTATGAATAAATGAAGTCTCTCAATACGTTTTTTACAAAGAGGTCTTTCCGTTCCTCCAGCCAAGACTGTTTATCTTTGTTTTTCATTGTTAACCTGCCAAAACTATGAGTCCCACACCCAGCACCATTAGACTTGCTCCGGCTAAGCGTTGGGTGATCTCTTTTTCTTTGAATATAAGTTTTCCGTAAATGACGCTGAAGATCAGGCTGGTCCTTTTTACTGCAATCATATAAGCCGCTGTGACCAGATGAATTGCCCACATGTGACTGAGTACCATTATTGTCTGGGCAAGACCAATTGCCCACCAGGCGCCCCATGGATTTCGTCCGGTTTTTTTAAAGGACCATAGGGTTGATTGCTTATTCTGTGAACCAAATCCATTGGTTATCCAACTGAGTGCCCCGAGGCTCAACGGAGTGACTATTCCCAGTAACATAAAATAAAAACAGGCAAAGAATATCGGATCAGAGTGTTGAATCGCTTTTTTCCCCAGTACGGAAGTAAGGCCATATATTCCGGCGACTGCCAGCATAAGCCTCGATCCTTGCTCTTTGGCAATGGCCTTTATTGGTTCAAAAAGCCCTTTCCTGCTGCCTTTGATATGGAGGACATAGGCCCCTGTTACAATGCACAGTATGCCCAGGAGTCCCGCAATGGTGACCTTTTCATCCAGAACCAGCCAGCCGGTCAGTACAATGAATACAGGAGTGAAGGCGAGGAAGGGTATGCTGAGCGATAGAGGAGATACCCTGAGTGCCTGCATATATAGTAGCAAGGCAAGGATCTCAAAAGGGACCAGAAAGCCTACTGTCTGCCAAAAAACCAGGTCGGTTTCCGGCCAGGATATCACAAGGAGCAAGGGCAGCAAGAAGGGCATCGGGGCAGTGGATTTTACTATAGCCATACTGCCTGGAGAAAGATGGCTAAACCGGGCCTTCAGGATAGTATCCCCTGTGGCAGTGGCCAAAGCAGTCAAGATGGCTGCGGGAAACCAGTTCACCCACTATTTTCCATATTCTCTATACCCCTTCCTGACGTCCGGCCATGGAGCGAAGCCTGCGTATACGTTCCTGGATGGGAGGGTGAGTGCTGAACAGCTTTGCAACTGACGTGGCTGTGAGAGGGTTAACTATGTACATTTGCGCAGTTGCAGGGTTTACCTTCATGGGCACACGGTGATTCCATTCATCCATTTTTTTAAGGGCGCTGGCCAGGGACATCGGATGGTTACATATTTTGGCCCCTGTGGCATCAGCCTGATACTCCCTGCTCCTGGATATGGCCATCTGAATAAGGGCGGCAGCTATGGGAGCTATGATCATCATGATCAGTCCTCCTATCAGACCGCCTGCACCTTCATCGTCATCAGAGCCGCCAAAACCCCCGAACAGCATGGCCCACTGGGCCATAGTGGCAATGTAGCTTATGGCGCCTGCTATAACAGCAGCTACGGAGCTTATCAGTATATCCCTGTTGCGGATATGTGCGAATTCGTGTGCAAGGACTCCTTCCAACTCCTCGCGGTTGAGGAGCCGCAGGATACCCTCTGTGACCGCAACCGCAGCGTGATCCGGGTTCCGCCCGGTGGCAAAGGCATTAGGGGTCTGCTGGGCTATGAGGTAAACCTTCGGCTTAGGTATCCCGGCCTTCTGCGCAAGTCCTGCTACTATAGAATGGAGCTGTGGGGTCTCTGCTTCAGAGACTTCCCTGGCCCCGCTCATCTTCAGGGCAAGCTTGTCGCTGTACCAGTAAGCAAAGAAGTTCATTGCGCCGGCCATCACCAAGGCTACGGTCATGCCTGTGCGGCCACCCAGTGCCCCTCCAACGAAGAGAAAGAGAGCCGTGAGGGCGGCTAAAAACATGAATGTTTTAAACATATTGTACATACTTTCTGATAGTCCTCCAGAGCCTCTTGCAAAACCCAGTCTTTGGTCCGATGGCTGCGTTGCTCGTCGTCAAAAATGCTCACGTACCTGACTAAGTACGCTCCGCGTTTTTTCCTCCTCGCGCCTTGCCCTCGAACAAAATCCATGAGTTATGCAAGAGGCTTTTCGTATAAATTAATTTTAGATCAATGGCTTCTTAGGGAATATGTTTATCCCCCAATATGATCATTTTCCCATCTCAAGGCAAGGGGGCAGGTATTTTGCGAGCAGCGTCTAATCTTTGCCCTGCATGATGTTGGTAGCCTTTTCCACATCCAGTTTGCTGCCCATGAAGACCGGCACCCTCTCGTGGAGGGCTGAGGGCTTTATATCCAAAATATTCTGTTCACCATCTGTGGCAGCCCCGCCTGCCTGTTCCAAAACATAGGCCATAGGAGCAACCTCGCACAAAAGGCGCAGCTTGCCCTTTGGCTTTGCAGGATCTTTCTTGTCAGCCGGGTACATGAATATGCCGCCATATAGGAGGTTTCTGTGGAAGTCAGCTACAAAAGAACCAATATACCTGGCTGCATATGGCTTTCCCGTCTCATTTTCCGGGCTCTTGAAGTAATCCACCACCTTTTTTGTTCTCGCGTCCCAGTAACAGGTATAGGCCTCGTTGACAGAGTAGATCCTTCCCCTTTCAGGGATCGTAATATTCCGGTGAGAGAGGAGAAATTCCCCTACTGACGGGTCAAGGGTAAAGCCGTTCACACCCTTGCCTGTGGTATAGACCAGTATTGTGCTGGGACCGTAAATGAAGTAGCCGGCCGCCACTTGTTTCGACCCGCGGCGGAGGAAGTCGTCAAGGGTGATATAAGGCCTGTCACTCACCTTTCGATGGATTGAGAATATCGTGCCGATGTTGACATTTGCGTCGATGTTGGATGATCCATCCAGGGGATCAAAGATCAGGATGTAGTCTTCCTGAGGCATGTCTTCCGGGACCGGTATGATGTCGGCGTTTTCTTCAGAGGCCATAGCACAGACCACACCGGCCCGCTCCATCCTATAGATGAGCACGTAGTTTGCAAAATCGTCAAGTTTGCGTACTCGTTCTCCCTGCACATTGATCTCACCCGTAAGCCCCAGGATATCCACAAGCCCTGCCTTATTGACCTCACGAGATATGATTTTTGCCGCGAAGATAAGCTCTTGCAGAAGCCTTGTCAGCCGCCCTGTGGCTGCGGGAGATTCTTTTTGGTGAATCAACAGATGTTCAGTGACAGTAATGCCTAACCCCTCCATTTCTTTACTCCTTTCCGGATAAATTTGTCCCAGTTTCTATAGTAGTGCATATAATAAATATTAGTTTATTAACAGAAAATGTTTTTTATATTGAAGATTTGTGCTTGACGACCATTGGCAATATGCGTTATTTCAATTGGTCAAATCAAAGCAAAAAGGGTTTCATGAGTAGCTCCGGTGCCTTTTTGAAATTATGATATCATATAAATAGTCCCTTTGGCAAAGCTCAATCCAACCCGTCGAATCCGTCCTTACGATCGTAATTGTTTTCCGCAGAGCCATTATGCCAACGTTGCATATTTATCGGATCACAGTAATGTGCCTTGGTCAATAAGTTTATGGAGGATTAAAATATATGTCTTTGGATGAAATCAAGATTAGCCGAGCTATTTTAAGCCGTTTTATGACCAAGTTCTCTGACTATCTTGAACTGGATGTTGCAATCGTCGGTGCTGGTCCATCAGGCCTTATGGCAGCCCTGCGTCTTGCGCGGAAGGGCCACAAGGTAGCTGTTTTTGAGAGGAAACTCAGTATTGGCGGAGGAATGTGGGGCGGCGGCATGATGTTCAACGAGATAGTAGTTCAAGAGCAAGGGGCTGCTATCCTTAAAGACCTCGGCATCACTGTAGAGGATGCAGGAGACGGATATTACACCGCCGACTCTGTAGAATGCACTTCAACATTAACCAGTCTTGCCTGTAAAGCCGGTGCCATGATTTTCAATCTTATGACCGTAGAGGACGTGATGGTCCGGGAAAACAGGGTCACTGGTCTGGTGATCAATTGGAGTGCCGTGGATATTGCGGGATTCCATGTGGACCCCTTGGCTGTCAGGGCCGGATATGTTGTAGAGAGCACTGGTCATGACACAGAGGTTCTCAGGGTCATACAGAATAAAACAGGCGAAAGGCTTCTCACAGATACAGGGAAAATAATGGGAGAGCGGTCTATGTGGGCAGAGGTTGCCGAGAATACTACGTTGGAGAATACCAAGGAGGCCTTCCCTGGCGTCTTTGTCGCCGGCATGGCAGCTAATGCCACCTTTGGGTCGTTTCGCATGGGGCCCATTTTCGGGGGCATGTTATTGTCCGGTGAAAGAGTGGCTGAATTGATAGATGAGAGGCTTAGCTCTTAGAAACAATAAATTCCGAAAAAAGTATTACATCATTTATGTCAAAACCCTCATCAAAAGCCAATAAATACAGCCGCAGAAAGAGGTTCCACAAAAAAGGACCCTTTGCATCTGCACAGCCGGCCCAACGCTTACCCGCTGAGCAACCCAGTCTATTTGGGGACCCGGGAAACCATCCCAGGATAATTCCCCGTCCGGAACACTGTGTCAGCCGGAAAGATATAGATAGGGAGGCATTGAAGGTCCTTTACTGTCTGAAGGACAAGGGCTACATAGCCTATCTTGTTGGCGGGAGTGTGAGGGACTTGCTCCTTGGCAGGCGACCAAAGGATTTTGATATTGGAACTAACGCCAGGCCGGAAGAGCTGAAAAAACTCTTCCGTCACAGCCGGATCATAGGCCGGCGTTTCAGGCTGGTTCACGTATATTTCCGAGGTGCGAAAATAATTGAGGTGTCAACCTTCAGGTGCCGGAGTGATCACGATAACCGGGAAGCTACGCGTGAGGGGATTGGGGATACCCACATCTTTGGTTCTCCCCAGGAGGATGCCTTTCGCAGAGACCTCACTATCAACGGACTTTTCTATAATATCGCAGACTTTAGTATAATTGATTACGTAGGGGGCATGGCAGACCTTAAACAGGGGATTATCAGGTTCATAGGTAATGATCCGGAACACAGATGCCTGAAGGACCCTGTGAGGATGATGCGTGGTGTAAGACACGCGGCCAGGACTGGTTTTACAATAGAGACCAATACCTGGGAGAGCCTGCTCAAGCACAGCGATAAGATTCGTCTATGTGCAATTTCGAGGGTAAGGGATGAGTGGCTCAAGGATTTACGTTCCGGATACAGCAGGCCATGGGCCGAGCTTATGCTTGAGAGCGGGCTGTTTGCCTCGGTATTTTCCGGTTATGTTTCAGCCCTTGAGAGTGAGGATAAGAGTCTGGTTCGAAATCTGCTTTTCGGGTTTCTGGGGCATCTTGATCGTATGGTAAATGATGGTGTTGAAGTCAGTGAGGCCCTTATGCTGGCCCTCTTCGCGTACCCTCGGCTATGTGTGACACCAGAGTGGAAAGCTCTCGATGTTGACCGTCTGAAGTGGCCTACTCATGAAGTGAGGTCCCTGTTGGGCGAGATTCTCTATCCGTATGATTTCAGGAGATCTGTAAGAGACATGACAGCTCAGATCCTGGCCAGCCAGTGGAATATCTCCATATGTCTTGCAATGGGTAAGTGGCCCAAGCGTGTTTGGAACAAGGCCACGTTCCGGGAGTCCGTCATGTTTTATGATTTAGTACAAGAGGTCTTGGGGCAACCTGTCATTGGTCCTGATCCACATCTCCGTCCAGGACCAAAGCCTTTAAAGAAATCCCGCAGAAGGAAGCGGCGTCCCCAACCTACCAGGCGTTTAGTATCAGAATCTGAGGAGATCCACGTATGAAGCTGCGTCAAAATGCCAAAGAGCTGGTCTTGATAGAAGTAGATGGGCTTGGACTGATATTGGGAGAGATCAGATACAACCGTCAGACCGAGACTGTAAACTTCGCTCTGGAAAAGGCGGCTTTTTTTGATCTCTACTTCCCGTGTACCGTGTTATATGATCAGAAGCTTGGTCCTGTTGTCCATCCCCACGTTCTCACAGCCATGACGGTCTCTTCTATCCGGGTACAGCGGAGCAGGGTATCCTTTTTTGTCCTGGAGTCAGACATTAATCCTAAGCTGATTCAGCAGTATCATCATCTGATAGAGGCTGTCTTACTCAAGCAGGGTGTCTCATCACCTCGGAAAACCGGTAAGGATCATGGACCGCACCAACCTAAGCCGTCCGGCGGCTCGAAAATCATTACCCTTAGAGATCGCAAGGAAAAACAATAGGGTCGATGCTTGCTTTTCCGGATATTGATCCGGTAATAATCCATATTGGACCAATAGGTATTCACTGGTACGGTCTTATGTACCTGCTCAGTTTCGGGGCTGCTTACCTGTTGGTGCGAAAGCAGATTCTTGAAGAGTGTCGAAGTGCCCTTTCCGACTCCCAATATCATGGGCCTTCCGCTGCATCTCAATTGAGTCAACTGGAAGGGATTTTATTCTCTCTGGTTTTAGGGATTATTTTGGGAGGCAGGTTGGGCTATGTACTATTTTATAACTTTTCCTACTATATCGAGCATCCTTTAGAGATATTTGCTGTCTGGCACGGAGGCATGTCCTTTCATGGAGGAATGGCAGGAGTTATTCTTTCCGGATGGATATATTGTAATAAGCATGATTTGGACTTCTGGAAGTGGTCTGATCGCTTTGTTGTCACAGCGCCGGTAGGCCTCGGCCTGGGACGTATAGGGAATTTTATTAACGGAGAGCTGTTCGGCCGCCCTGCAGATGTGCCATGGGCCATGATCTTTCCCCAGGGAGGGCAGGTGCCCCGGCATCCGTCTCAGCTTTACGAGGCCCTGCTTGAGGGGCTTTTGCTCTTTCTTGTCCTGTGGCATCTCCGTCGCAAGACTTGGCCATACGGGAGGAAGCTGGCCCTTTTCCTGGTCCTCTATGCCATATGTCGTATAGTGGTTGAATTCTTTCGAGAACCGGATCCACAACTGGGTTATATCTTTTTGAGCTGGGTAACCATGGGGCAGCTATTGAGCCTGGTGTTTCTTGCGCTTGGGATAATCCTCTGGTGGGCCAGAGGGAGGAGCGCATAAGCGCTAAGTTATTTTGTAAACGTTCACAGGTTGCATTGAAAGATGAACATCGAACATCGAACGTCCAACATCGAATGAAAAACGAATATCCAATACCGAACATTCAACGGCTATTTCTGTTTCTTTTCAGCCGTTTTGATACTCGTAACGAAAATCTTAATTAATTCTTCTGTTTCCTCTAAAATATCATTTAGTAGTTCAAGTTTTCCCATTCAACATTCGATGTTGGATGTTCGATGTTCGATGTTCAATTTTCAATCCAATGAGGTAGTTCACAAGAGCAATCAACAATCATCAATCCAAAGGCCAGTTCTCACAGCGGCATAGAGCCAGTTCCAGGTTATATGCAACAGTGAGGAGCTTTGTTTCCTCAAAGTGTCCTGCCATTAATTGAAGTCCTATGGGGAGCCCGCTGCTATTTAAGCCGCAGGGCACGGAAATCCCGGGGATGCCTGCCAGATTTACCGGAATTGTAAAGATATCAGACAGGTACATCTGAAGCGGGTCGTCTGCTTTCTCTCCAAGCCTGAATGCTGTAGTCGGTGCAACAGGGGCGGCAATCACATCACATTGCTCAAATGCCTTTTTAAAGTCTTGGGTGATAAGAGTCCGAACCTGGGAGGCCTTTTTATAATATGCATCGTAGTATCCGGCTGAAAGGGAATAGGTCCCTATCATTATCCTTCTCTTGACCTCCGGGCCGAAACCCAGAGACCTGGTCTTTTTATACATATCCATGAGGTTTTTATAGTCCGGGGCACGTAATCCGTACTTTACTCCATCGTAACGTGAGAGATTGGAAGAGGCCTCGGCAGGGGCGATAATGTAGTATGTGGCAACTGCATACTCTGTGTGAGGAAGGCTTACCTCCACCACTTCGGCTCCCTGGGATTCCAGGGCGGAAACGGCACGCTTAACGGATTTTTCCACCTCCGGGTCGAGACCTGAAATAAAATATTCCTTGGGAATTCCTAAGGTATAATTCTTAAGACCCGGCATCAGGGAGCCGGTGTAGTCAGGCACGTCTCTGAGTACAGAGGTGGAGTCCCTGGTATCATGGCCGGATATGGCGTTCAACAGCAGGGCGCAATCAGTAACGTCCCTTGAAATGGGTCCTATCTGGTCAAGTGAAGAGGCAAAGGCCACAAGACCGAACCTCGACACTGTGCCGTATGTAGGTTTCAGACCCACAACACCACAGTATGAGGCAGGCTGACGTATCGATCCGCCTGTATCCGAGCCCAATGAACCTGCACAGGCCCTGGCAGCAACAGATGCTGCTGAACCACCGCTTGATCCACCAGGGATTCGTTCAAGGTCCCAGGGGTTGTGAGTAGGATGATAGGCAGAGTTCTCTGTGGATGATCCCATGGCAAACTCATCCATGTTTAATTTGCCCAGCATTACCGCCCCATGGGCCTCGAGTTTTTCCATTACTGTGGCATTATAGGGTGGTACAAAGTTTTCAAGTATTTTAGATCCACAGGTGGTCCTAACTCCTCTGGTACAGATAACATCCTTAATGCCCACAGGAATTCCCGTAAGAGGAGTAACGTGGTCTGCTTTTTTAAGACGTCTGTCCGCCTCTTCTGCCTGGGTCAAGGCCTTGTCTGCGGTCACTGTCAGATAGGCCCTGATTTTTGGATCAACTTCACCTATCCTGTCCAGATAGGCCCTTGTGACCTCAACTGCGGAAACCTCTCTTTTACTGAGGATGTCGTGGAGCTCATGTATGCTCAGATTGATCAGACTTGGCATCTTGTACTTCCTTTACTTCCTTAATCATATAATTGCACTGCTAATTGCACTGCAAAAACCCTGAAATATGATTCCGCTCAAAAAGCCCGAGATGCATCCCTTTATAGGCAATGTTGAATTGTGAATGTTGAATGCTGAATTATGGAAGGAGATTTAAAAGACATATAATTTTTACCTTAATTCAACATTCACAATTTAACATTCAAAATTTATTGTGCGCCGCAGATTGGGTTTTTTCAGCGGAATCATCAGATAATTTTTGGCACCACAAATCTCCCCCCTTCCTGTTCAGGTGCGTTGGAGAGAGTTTTTTCAACCGGCAAGGAGGGCTTTACTTCGTCCCTCCTAAAGGCATTTGTAAGTTCCAGTGCATGGGTAGTGGGCTCAACCCGGCTGGTATCCAGCTCTTCTAATTTGCTTATATATCCTAATATGTCATTTAGTTGTCTGTTGAAGTTTTCAATTTCAGACGGATCAAAGCTGAGCCTGGCCAAGTGGGCCACATGTTCAATTTCAGAGATAATTATCTTCACGAACGCAGAATCTCCTTTGTAACTACTCAGGTATTTAGGCTAAAGGTCGAAGGCTGAAATATATCAATTATCTCGCAACGCTCGAATCAAACCATTCAAGACCTTCTCTGTTTCGACAATCTTTGGTTCAATGTAACTTCTCAATAAGTCCGGGTACCAGTTACTGGATTCCCGCCTTCGCGGGAATGACGATTGGGTGTGAGCGCCTGTCATTCCCGCGAAGGCGGGAATCCAGTGGATAGTCGCAAAATATGATTTGCCCGGACTTATTGAGAAGTTACTTAGAAATTAGGTAACGCCTCTACATCTTTGTATTTTCCCCAATTTCAAGTTTCCAATTTCACTGCCAAATTTTCCTGCCAAAATACAAGATCAACAAAGTGTAAACTACTTTTGACTTGTCGTGAAGGATGCCATATTTTTCACATGATTTACCACAAGGCAGAAAAAAACCCAATAGCACATACCTTATTTCCCTATTTCCCTGCCTATTGCGGCTTCAGGGGTAGATTGACGATGTGCTATGATAAGGCAAGCGAAAAAAATAAAAAAATCGATAAAAAAATTAAAGTCGATCATATGTTTTTCCGATAAATTAAATACCTCCTTAGAATGGCTTTCCAAAGCCCTTCTTCTCCTCTTGTGGGGCCTCGGCTTAAACCCGCCGGGGCCTCCTTCTTTTTGTCCATACTACACAACACATAGTGCAGTCTGTGCTTTGAGCCTTTTGCAAGCGGCTCAGTTCCTAAAAGAGTTTTTTCTGCCTTGGTCTTCGGGGTGTTCTGGGTTTTTGGGCCTTTTCTCTGATCAGGAGTTTTTCAGGGATATCAGCAATAAAGGGGCTTGGGCCGCCATGCATCATCTGTCCAAAAAGCCTTCGGTGTTTCACATGGCTCAGGTATATTTCTTCAGATGCCCTGGTAAGGCCTACGTAAAAAAGCCGTCTCTCCTCTTCCTGGTCTGCCTCTTTCCATGGAAGTATTCCGGGCTCACATCCGATCAGGAAGACTATCGGGAACTCAAGGCCCTTGGCCGCATGGATCGAAAGCAGGGACACGGCTTCTATGTTGATATCCAGCATGTCGGCCTCGTTACGAAGCAGGACTGCAAGGGAGTCCACATGCGGATGTCTTTTGATGGCACGCGCAAGGGCCCTGAGAAGAGGCCTGTTTGGGTCAAGATCAAGAATATCTATTATGTAACTCAGGAGTTGAGGACCATCTTTGCCCTGAAGTCCTGGTTTTAAGTCCGGAAGTTTTCTGTTCCACAGATCTTTACCACCCGGGAGTTTTAACAGATGATACCGGACAGTTCGTCCCTTCAGGACCTCCCAGAGACGCCATATAGAGCGAAGTTCTTTTTGGGCAAGCGGATCAGGGGTGTCTGCCCGCTGAAAGGGTATCCCCTGTCTTGATAGCGCCTCGGCAACCGGGTTTCCCAACGCCTTGGCCCTGAAGAGTACCGCTACATCTGAAAGGCTTCTCAGGATGTTACCGCCGGCTGTGCCGCTGTCAAGTGAAACAAAGCTGAGCCCACCCACTATTTGTTCAATGGTCCTTGCCACCCATTTTGCCTCGGCTGAGGGATCTCCAAAGGGTTTAATCCTGATTTTCGGCGTCTTGTGCTTGATGGACTTCAGACGCACAGCCGATCTGTCTTTGATGAGACTTGTTGCAGCGTCGAGAAATACCTGGGGACACCTGTAGACAGTGTCCAGGACCACAGTTTTAACACCATCGAAATCCGCATTAAAACAATGTATGAACTCGGGACTTGCGCCCCTGAATCCGTAAATGGCCTGGTTTGGGTCACCGATTACCGTGATGTTTCCGTCTTTCCTTGCCATTGACTTTATCAGGGTATACTGGGCAGGACTTATGTCCTGGAATTCATCTACCAGGACAAAGGGAAAATCCCTATAGAATTTTGCCCTGATTTCAGCATGTTCGAGGAGTCGCAGGGCCTCCAGAAGAAGGTCGTCATAGTCCCAGAGACCGTATCTTTCAAGGAGCCCATGATATGCCTGATACGGGGTCTCCAGATTTTCGTCTCCATTTATCCTTGGGGGGAAGTGCTGCTTGGCCTTTGAGATACGTTCATAAAGTCCTTGAGGTTTTGCGTTTGATAACCCCAATTTCTTTGCTGCCTCTTGGCAAAGATCCCTGGCGTCTTTCTCGTCTATGGGAAGCCGTGCGTCTTCACCCAGGGTCTGTTTTAAAAATCCAAGTGCCCAGCCATGAAATGTGCTTATTTTGGGGATTTTTTGCCCATTATGAATGCACTCCGTGGAGGATTCACTGTCCAGGAGCCGGGATACGCGCTCAGAGATCTCCTTTGCTGCCTGGTTGGTAAAGGTCATGGCAAGTATCTGGTCGGGTTTGGCAACGCCTGTTTCTATAAGGTGTCCGATTCGGTAGCTGAGGACCCTGGTCTTACCTGTGCCGGGTCCCGCAACAACAAGAAGCGGGCCGACCCTGTGTGTTACGGCCTTAAACTGAGTTGGATTTAGATTTGAAGACCAGTCAATCATTATAAAGCATTATTTCTCAGCCACGTGAAGTTCCTTAGAGAGGTGGCGTTTGATCTTTCTGGTAGAGGTCTTAGGGAATTCTTCATCTGTTAAAGTGAAGGACTTGACTTTTTTGAAAGCAGCCAGCGTCTGGTTTGCTGTTTTGACCTCTTTGGCTATGAGCTTGTGTATGTCCTGATCGCTCAGGTGTTTTTTGGGAGAGTGTTTGCCAATGGCCTCGTAGTCGGGAACTATCACGGCGCGGATTTCTTCTCCACCCTCTTTTTCGTAACCATAGACTATTGATTCCAGGATAAAGGGCCTCAGGTTGATCTCGGCCTCTATCTCCTCAGGGTAGATGTTTTTCCCGGCAGGAGTGATAATGAGGTTCTTGGCCCTCCCGCAAACGTACAGATAGCCTTTTTTATCCTGATAACCCAGGTCCCCGGTTTTCAGCCAACCGTCTGAGTCCAGCACCTCACGCGTGGCCTCAGGGGCTTTATAATATCCTTTCATAATCATTGGGCCTTTAAATGCAAGTTCCCCAATACCGGTTTTGTCCGGTTCGAGTATTCTGACTTCTACACCGGAAAGAGGTTTGCCTATGCTTTCATCCACGGGTTCATCCACAGGGTTGAAGGTAAGTACCGGACTTGCCTCTGTAAGCCCATAGCCTTGGAGCATTTTGATTCCCAGGAACCTGAATTCCCTTGGGATTTGTGGCATAAGCGGGGCGCCCCCAACCACCAGAAAACGAAGGGAACCGAGCCCGGCCTGTTCTCTGAGGCTTCTGAATAAATGTATGCCCAGGTTTTTTATGCCCAGTTTTTCACCTGTCTTGACCGCTTTCATGATTATGTGAAATATCATTTGTTGTGCAGAAGGTGTACGGCTAATGGCACTATGGATTCCATCCAGCATTTTCCGGAACAGCAAAGGGACACCGAACATCACAGTGGCTCTGCTTGCCTTCAAGTCCTCCAGTATGCTGCGGGACTTGAGATTCCGGGCAAAAGTGATTGTGGAGCCGCTGTATATGGGCAGGAGAAAGCCCGCTGTACACTCGAACATGTGGTGCATTGGCAGGACCGAGAGGAAGTGTTCCTGCTTAAACTTTATTGCCTGATAGCAGGCAGTTATGTCTGAAACTATGTTGCCGTGGGTCAACATGACGCCCTTGGGGCTGCCGGTGGTACCTGATGTGTAAATTATGGCAGCTACGTCCTCGGGAACCCTGTGTGGTAAAGGGTCTTGTGATTGTTGTCCTTTCCTGACGAGTTCTTCAAAGGGCATCGCATCCCCTGGGATGCCTTTGGTATCCAGGGTCAGAGCTGTCACCTGTTTTGGTTTTGGAAAGCCCTTGGTGGTGTCGAGTACGCAGTCCAGGAATTTGGGAGCCACAAAGGCCATATCCACTTTGGCATCAGCCATCAGGTGCAATATCTCGTTTTCGCTTAGCAGGGTATCAATAGGCACACAGATCCCAGCGGCAGAGGTGATGGCCAGATAGGCGATGGCCCATTCAGGGGAATTCGGCCCAAGTATTGCGCATTTTCCTTTTTTGGGTAAACCACAAGCTATCAGCCCTCTGGCCAAGGATTCAACCTTACAGCCAAGTTCACCAAAGGTGATAACCCTGTCTCCCTGAGGCTCTCTTGCAATAAGTGCGGGCCGGCGTTCAAACTCGTAAGCCGAGCGCCTGACCATCTCAGGCAGGGTCATTACGTTTCTGTTATTCTGCAAAGCTGCTGCCCCTATTCAGAAGACCGCCAGGGAGAAAACATATACGCTGTACGACAGGAGCAGGGCTGCTCCCTCCCATCGAGTCACTTTCATCCCAATCCTCATAACAGGCAACAGGACCAGGCTGAAGGCCACCATTACAGGAAAATCCCTGTGGAGCAGGTCCGGGTTGATATCAATTGGGGTAATACAAGCAGTGACGCCAAGTACGGCACACAGGTTAGATAGATTGCTTCCTATTACATTTCCCAGGATCAGGTCTGTCTGGCCCTTGCGGGCCGCGGCCACTGTTGTGGCAAGTTCAGGCAGAGAGGTGCCTATAGCTGTCAGAATCAGGCCAACAATGAGTTCAGGTATACCCAGATACACCGCAATGTTTTCAGCCCCCCAAACCAGTGATTTGGAACCGATAACCAGTCCTGCCAGCCCGGCTATAACCAGTACAAGGTCAAGCCAAAAGGAACTTTTGCGGTTGAGAGACTTGTCGAATTCTCCTTGGAGTGTATAGGGTTTTTCCCGGCTGTGACGATACAGGGCCAGGCAATAGGTTGTAAAGGTGATGAGTAAGATCAGGCCTGCCAGGCGCCCCAGATGGCCCATTGTTGCAAATGCCCAGAGAGCCATGCTTACTACTATTAATAAAGGTATCTCTGTTCTGAGCATCCTCAGATGGACAGGCAGGGGAGTGAGCAAGGCCCCAAGCCCCAGGATCAGTCCTGTATTGGCTATATTGCTCCCCAAGATGTTTCCCATGGTGATATCAGGCTGACCGGAAAGGGCTGCTGACAATGCCACGCCCATCTCCGGAGCTGAAGTGCCAAAGGCTACAATGGTGAGGCCGATTACAATAGGACTGATTTTCCAAAGGCGAGCCATGCGTATGGCTCCTCTAATAAGAGCTTCAGCCCCGCCGGAGAGAATAATCAACCCCAGTATAAAAGCTACGGTAGGTAGTGTCCAGGACGGCATGAATGTTTAGGAATAGGCTATGGTTTTTCTTCAAGCATGGCGGAAATGCTATCCCACACTTTTTTTGTCACAACATCTTTGGGGATAGGACCTTTTGGGCCCACGGTCTGAACAGGGAGGCCGAAGGTCATCCTTATCCGGCCTGGGCGTACCCTGATGCTCCCCTTGGGAAGCACATGGTGGCTGCCGCTTATGGCTACAGGCACTATAGGGCATCCGGCCTTAATTGCAATCAGTATTCCTCCCACCTTAAAGGGCATCAATCGGCCGTCAGGGCTGCGGGTACCCTCCGGGAAGATGACTATAGGGGTGCCTTTTTTTAATCTCTCAGCAGCTTCTTGCACGCTGCGCAAGGCGGCCTTACCACCGGACCTGTCAATAGGTATATAACCTGCGTGATGCAGAGCAAAGCCAAAGAGGGGTATTTTGAAGAGTTCTTTTTTTACTACAAAACGGAATTGTATAGGCAAGGCCTCTTGCACTATAGGTATGTCAAATTGGCTTGCATGGTTGCAGGCGAATACCACTGGTGTTCCCATAGGTATATGCCCGTGGCCTTGTACCTCTATCTTGACACCAGACGTCCTAATGATAATTTCTGCCCAGAGCCTTCCAAGTCTGTGGATCCAGTTCCCGGAATCATCGACAATGCCTGCTATCAGGACAGCAGGAAAGAGGAACATAAAGGCCAATACAACTACAATGGGAGTTAAAGTAGCTCTCATAATTTCTCGAATTAACAGTTAGGGACCCGTATCTGAGCGCGAATTCTAACGACTTATTCCTTTACGGGTCCTATGGAATTAATATTGGTTTAATATGTAATCTCCGTCTTATGATGTGGCCTGCAAGGTCAAAAACTCTGGTGGAACGGTCTATGATTACCGAGTCTGCACTTGCCTTAATACCTTCAAGCGCCAGAAGGGATGATTCAGGTCTTGCGGCTGCAGTGACATCCCCCTTGATTTCTGCGTGTTTCATCCATTGTCTGATTCTTGCAGCAAGCTCCCCGCTCTTGGGAAGAGGGGCATCAAGAAGCACTGTAACATGGCAAGGCGGATAGTCTGAAAGGAGTCCTTCAACAAGGGTCCAGGCGGCCTTTGTACGATCTGTGGGCCTGAAGCGGCGAAATATCCGGCTGATGTCCCGGACGAAATTGTCATCTGCCAGTAGCAGAGGCCTGCGCTTTATGGCGCTCTCAAGAGTTATAAGTACGTTATGGCCGTCTATGATCAGCTTTTCCCCTTTGATTGCCCCCACGCGCACTATCTTAGCACACCGTGCCATACTCTGCTCCCCGGTAAAGACCCCGCGATAAAGCAGGTCCCGCTCTCCTTGATGGAGCTGGAAGTGGTTTCCTATGAATAAAAGGGCAGACTTCCTCGGGTATCCGCGACTCAGAAGGAAGCGGAAATCCCGGGCCGCGGGTCTCAGTAGGTCTTTTCTAAGGGCATGAATTCTCATAATTTTCGAGGTAGTGCTTGCTTGGCCATCCTGCAGACATTATTTTGTTGTTATGAAGATACTAATCTATCCACATGAGATATTAAGACAAGAGGCCCGACCTGTTGAGAAGGTGGACGGGGAATTCCAGGGCCTGATCGACCAGATGCTGGCAATGATGTACAAGGCCAAAGGCCTGGGCCTTGCAGCAAACCAGATAGGTGAGCTCAAGCAACTGGTGGTCATGGATGTAGCTCCTTCTGAAGATGGCCCTAACCCTATAGTACTCATAAATCCTCGTATCACAGAATTGGAAGGAGAGGAAGTGGGTGAAGAAGGCTGCCTGAGTGTCCCGAACTACACCGCCCCTGTAAAACGGGCTTTCAGACTGCATCTGACGGGATATGACCGGAACGAAAAGGAAGTCAGGATAGAGGCTGAAGGACTCCTTGCCCGGTGTATGCAGCATGAATTGGATCACCTAAAGGGTATATGTTTTGTAGACCGCTTGAATCCTGTAAGAAAGGTCCTTTTCAGGAAGAAATGGCCAAAAATCCGTCCCAGAGAGGAGTAACAGAGCGTTTTTGAAATCATGCTATACGACACCTGCCTTTTTATACCAAGCACAGATAGGGTTAGGGAGGATGACACTCCCTCGTAATCGAGAAGTGATCATCACCGACAAATGGCTCAGCCTTGATGAATTGGCCGGGTACTTGAAATTCAGCCGGACCAAGCCATATTAAATAGTTCGGAAAGGCGGGATACCCGCCTCCAAGGTCGGGACGTAATGGCGTTTTGACCGGGAAGTGGCCGCCCTGCGAGCAGGTTATGGTGTGGCGAGCCCTGAAAAATATCGAACGAAACGAAGGTGTTTTTCCCAAGAAGAACGCATTTATCGAGAGGATATAGAGGAGGCAAGTAAGCTATGGGAAATATTAAAATCGCTATTGTCGGAGTTGGGAACTGCGCAAGTTCCTTGATACAAGGCATCCACTACTACCGGGAAAAGAACGCGGAAGATGTTATCGGCCTGATGCATTGGGAAATTGAGGGATATAAGCCTGGAGACATAGAAGTCGTTGCGGCTTACGACGTCGACAAGCGCAAGGTTGGAAAGGATGTGCATGAAGCTGTCTTTGCCGAACCTAACTGCACAAAGGCCATCTATCCAAATCTCCTCCGATCAGGAGTTACTGTGCAAATGGGCAGGATTCTGGACGGTATTGCAGACCACATGAGGAATTATGACGATAAATTCACTTTCGTCCTGGCCGACAAACCTGAAGCAAATAAAGAAGAAGTCGTCAAGGTGATCAAGGAGTCCGGCGCTGAAATCCTTCTGAACTATCTTCCCGTGGGCTCCGAAGAGGCCACGCGGTTTTATGCTGAATGTGCGCTGGATGCAGGGATTGCTTTTATCAACAACATTCCGGTTTTCATCGCAAGTGATCCGGAGTGGGCGAAACGCTTCGAGGAAAAAAATATTCCTGTCATCGGTGACGACATCAAATCCCAGATGGGTGCCACCATAATTCACCGCGTGCTGACCGATCTGTTCAAAAAGCGAGGCGTCAAGCTGGAACGT
>DFBQ01000169.1 GCA_002367355.1 Deltaproteobacteria bacterium UBA3076
TAGTCAATAACGTCCCGCAATTTATGGTCCACGACTTCATTGCAGCACTTCCTCAGGGCTATGACACAATGTTGGAAGAAAGGGGGCTCAATCTATCCGGGGGGCAGCGCCAGAGGATAGCCATGGCAAGAGCGGTCCTCAGGAATCCTCCTTTGCTCATATTGGATGAAGCCACAAGCGCCCTTGACAGCATCTCTGAAAAGGCGATCCAGAAGGCCCTTGATGAGGTAATGAAAGGCAGGACCACCATAGTGATTGCCCACAGGCTCTCCACGATCATCAACGCAGACCAGGTCATAGTTATCGACCATGGTCGAATAGTAGACCGCGGGACCCATGAAGAATTAATAGGGAGCAGTGCCATCTACCAGGAGCTGTATCAGACCTGGGCCAGCAGTGATGAGAAGAAAGCCATATAAATATTTTTTATCCTGTGAAGGATGACAATTTATTATATTTTTTCTCTTCCCTAAAATGATTGACTTGGCCAAGTAGCAGGCCTATAATTAGGTCATGAAAATTGCCAACATTGCGGAATTTAAAGATCACCTGGGCAGATACATAGCCCTGGTTGAACAAGGGGAGGAAATCGAGTTATGCAAACGCAATGTCCCTGTTGCCAGAATTATTCCGTCACGAAAAGAAAGTATGGCAAATAAGACCAGACTTGGCTCCGGATTGAATAGCGTAACAATAAAAACGGATTTGACTGAACCTGCTTTTTCTTTTGATGACTGGCATATGCTGAAAGGAGAACAGTGAAATTATTGCTGGATACATGTTGTATTATCTGGGCGGTTTCCGATCCATCCTCCCTTTCCGGCAAGGCAACAGATGTTCTTGAACGAGAAGATTTTGCAATATTCGTCTCTCCAATAAGCTGCGCTGAAATAGCATGTCTTTCAGAACGTGGCCGAATTGAATTGGATCAACATTGGAAATTGTGGTTCAATTATTATCTCGAACTGAACGGATGGCAAATCAAGGATATTGATCTAACCGTAATTCAAGAGGCTTATTCCCTGCCTGACTCTTTCCATTCGGATCCAGTGGACCGAATTATTACCGCAACAGCACGAATTCACGATCTTGTTCTTTTGACTGCTGACAACAAAATACTAAGTTATCCCCATGTCAAAACCATCTGGTAGTAGATGTTCACCCCTCATCAAGGAGTATAAACGGTTCCCATAAAATAGATGCGTTTCTTACTGACCGTTGATAAATTAGGATGGAACATTGAGAATAGCTGTAGTGCGGAGAGAGTGTGGATTGGGGCTTGGAGGTGCGGAAGCTTACTGTGCTAACGTGTGTGCCTGGTTGACAAAGATGGGCCATAAGGTGACAGTAGTGGCGGACAAGTCTCTTTTGCCGGGGCTGCCGTTCTCCAGGGCCCCTGTGTGGGGAAGAGGGAGCATTCTTAAGAATTTGAGTTTTTTTTTGAATGCCGGCCAGGTCCTTAAAGCAGGCGATTTTGAAGTAAGCTATGGCCTTTCAAGAGTGGCCCCGGTAGATGTTCTCAGAATATCAGATCCGTTGCATGCCGCATGGCTGGATTTGGGTTATCGGAAAAGCACTAAGTTCAGACGCCTAAGGCCTAGACACAGGCTGCTTCTCTGGATGGAGGCCAAGGCCATCAAAGACGCCAAGGCTATCGTAACTAATTCCCGGTTAGTAAAAGACCAGGTGCAATATTATTACAGCACCGGTGCTGAGAAAGTCACGGTTATTTACAATGGAGTAGATCTTAAACGGTTTCGCCCGATGACTCAAGAGGATAGGGTTTTAGCAAAAATATCAATAGGCATTTCAGATGATACCACAGTCTTTGTTTTTGCAGGCTCTGATCTGCGCCGTAAGGGTCTAAGTCAACTCTTGTCCGCTTTTGCCAGGTTCAGGGAACAGCCTTTTATATTGTTAGTGGCAGGCTCGACCGGAAACAGGGACCTGAAGAAAAAAATAGAAGGAATGGGCCTGAATCAAAATGTCAAGTGGCTGGGATATGTGAAAGATATGGAACGAGTATATGCCCTGGCAGACCTCTTTGTACTCCCGACCCATTACGACCCATTTGCCAATACCACCCTTGAGGCCATGGCCTGCGGGACCCCTGCTCTCACTACCAGGCAAAATGGGGCCGCGGAAATAGTTGAACAGGTCGCCTACTGGCTTGTGGTGGAAAGGCCTTGTCATAGAAGTATAACTGAGGCACTCGATGCATTTACGGCACTTCCTGCGCAAGAGAGAAGACTGTTGGGTGAAAAGGCACATCGTATAACTCAAAATTTCACATGGCAGAGGCATATAGAACAACTCATCACCATATTGGGCCGGTATTCCAACCCCATAAAGACAGTTACCAAAACATAGTTGGTCAACTATAATGCAACGTGCAGTGAACTTATTTTTTTTGAGTTCCCAACTGAATATACATGCTAACCGTTTTTTCAACCATCCTTTCACGGCTGAATTTTTCAGCCACATGATATTGGGCTTTTTTGCCTATTAATTTCAGTTCTAACCTTTCCTTTTTGAGGAAGTCGTTCATGGACTTGGCCAGAACCGCGCTATCGTTTGATGGAACCATCGCCCCAATGGTTTCAGGTGTGTTGAATATGTCTATTATGCCATCTGTCTCTGTTGCAATTACCGGAAGGCCCGCTGACATTGCCTCAATAATTGCCATTCCCAGCCCCTCTCTTATTGAAGGATGAACAAAACAGTCTAAAGCTCTTAAAACAACAGGTACTTCTTCAGGTTTTTTAGGACCGAGAAAAAATACTCTTGATGTGATGTGGAGATCATCTGCCTCCCTCTTTAGCTTTTTTTCAAGAGGTCCGTCTCCCGCAATGACCAGAAATGCTTCGGGTGCTGTCTCTGCCACCTGTGCAAAAGCATGTAACAGGATGTTGTGGGCCTTGGCCTTTTTCAGCCTGGCAACTATGCCGAACAGGAAACCTTTTTCTGGAAGATTCAGCCTTTTTCTGGCCTCCTCTTGACCCATGGCAAAGTCATAAGCATTTGTATCAATTCCATTAAAAATGACTGTTACTTTTGAGGGCGCGAGGGATTTTGAATTGTAAAGCATGTCATCTTCAACTGAATTGCTTATGCATATTGTCCTGTCAATTTTTTTGCATATTCGGTTGAATACAGCCCTTCTGTGGACATTTCGCAGGGTACCTGTGGCCCGTACAGTGTAAAAAAGTGTTGATACGTCAGTGCCCATTATTGCAAGGGAAGCATTCACAAGCGGCCTGTATCTTTGACAGTGGACAATGGAAATATGGTTTCTCTTTATGAGATTGTGGAGTTTTAATACAGTAAAAGGATTAAAATGTCTGAACTGTTTTTTTGTAAGCCCGAGCGAAATAGCAGAAATTCCATTTCCTGTCATTCTGGAATCATTACTGTCTCCGTAAAAATAGCCTATCAAGGGGTTAAAGCCGCTTCTCGCCAAGCCTTTTAATACGTAATAGTGTACATGTTTGTCACGCGAGGAATCATCCAGCAGGTAAAGGCAATTGATAGGGGCTTTTGGCATTAAGGTTTCAAACATTTTTTTGAACAGCGGCATATGCTATGCCGGTTGGAACTGCCATAAACAGCCAGTATAACGTTGATGATCCATGTCGAAAACCATCAGTAAACATGTTGGTCCCCCAAAACATGATCATGAATAACAGACTTGTAGCCATAAGTCCTTTGATTTCAGAATGATCATCATTTTTCCAGCAGGTCCACAGCATTCTTGCCTGGATTATTATTGTAATCAGGAGTGCCAGAGCACCCTGTATTCCTGTCTCAATAGCCAGCTCAAGAAATGCGTTATGGGCATGGACTACTTCGGTTTCTTTTATTATGTTCGGCATGACCTGCTTAATATTTTTTTTCCCAAGTCCAGTCCCTGTAAAAGGGTGTTTCAAAACTTCCTTTGTGAAGTTCAGGTATGCATATATCCTTAATGGAACGGAACCTCCCATATCTTTTGCTTTACGTATTTCTCCTTGAAACATGAGATTCCAGTCTTCTCTTATGAAATACCGGGTATTGTCAGAAATAAATAGCGCGGAAACAGTGAGGCAGAAAAGCAGGGAGAAAATAGCGAAATATCTCTTGGCGGAGTTGTAAAAAAGAGGTAATGCAGCCATGCCAACAATGACAGAAAGGATAGCTCCACGCCGTCTGGTTGATATCAGCGTACATAGATTAACAAGCAAAAGTATCAGATTTCTGATCCGGTGTTGATGCTTCACTAGATATGTGAAGGCCACAGCTACTAGAAGGGTTAAATATATGCTGGTGTGTTTGATTCCATTTATAATTGAAGTTGATTTACCAAAAATAAAAATTTTCTTTACAATACTTGCCGACTCAACATTTCTGTCTGTGTCCAGGAACCAGAATTCATCTTGGCTGACAAGCCACTGTGACATGAGTCCCAAATAAAAGACTAAAAAAACCACATTGGCAACTGTTACTATTTCCAGCCAGTCAATCTTTCTTCCATATTTTTCAGAAAAGAGGAGCAGTGAAATGAACATGCAAAAATTCAGGAGATATTCACTACAAAATACCCTGAGAGAATATTTCGGGTCCGGACTCATGAATATGGATATGAATGCAGAGACAAAAAGAAATCCCAGTGCCCAAGAGAGAGGATGACGGAAAAACTCACATAAAAGAGCGCAGGCTTCACTAAATTTGTTTTTGCCGGAACTGGTAATAGCGCTAAAGCATGTAATAATTATGAGAACGGAAAGGACATATCTTGGAGCAGTGCCTCCTATATGAAAGGGAATAATTACCAGGAGAATAAAGAAAATGTATTTTAAAAAACCTTCAGCATGCATTCCGTTTTCTCTTTAATCTGGTTTCTACCCTTTTGCGCAGATTTTTTAATAATATTGTACTTTCTTTTTCCCAGGGAATGTGCAGTCTGATATAGTGTATTAAAAAGTCATGGGTAATGTGCTCTCTTATTCTCCACATCTCCATGGATGCACACATGTCTGTAATATCAGAAATCCTGTCTCTATCTTTTACTGCCTTTCTGATCCTGGTACTGTCAAGGTCAAACACAATAAACCGGTTTTTATCAGCGGGATTAAAACAGAAATTGGTTATTTTGCAATCGCCATGAAAAACTCCCTTTTCATGCATCTGCCACAGGAAATATGCCAGATCTTTTATTAGCCTGTCCCCTTGTTTACGATGCTTGAGAGCCTGCTTTATAATGGCTGTATTTGAATCTCCTGCCTCAATCCATGGCGATAGCATTGCTCCATAGATACTCTTCCAGGGATTCCCTGTGTGGATTGCAACCAGAGGTAAGGGTGTTGATATGTGGCGCAAGAGGAGATTCCGGGAGGTATGCCATGCACGAAGCACCCTGGGAGTCTTGAAAAGATAGAATATGGACTTCAAGTTACCGGAACTTCGGTATGTCTTCAGAAAATATTTTGTTGATTCTGTACTGATCTTGAGACAGAGCGTGTGCCTGGAATTTTTCAGGATGTTTTCCGGGCTCTGGAGTTTTTCAGGGTGTTTAACAAAGGAAATCAAGAGGTCTGACAAGTGTTCAGGGCACTGTTCAGACCTTAATATGACAGTTTTGCCATGCCTGGTCTTAACGGTTTTTTTGAGAATCCTTCTTGTTCCCTTTTTGTCCCAATGGCGCCGCATCCGCTTAAGTGCTCTCTCTTGAATCCCATAGCGTTGCTTTCTGTCTTTTAGTTCAGGCCACTTTTGGGATAAAAGGCTCGTGAACTCCAGGATTTCCCATTTTCTTACCATATCCCACAGAGGAGGCATGATATAGGAAAGTTGGTCAAACCGCTCCCTAATATTCAATGGTCTGTCAAACAATCTGGCCCTGTGCAGGTCTATGAGTACAAATCGTTCTTTGCGTCTGTCAAAGATGACATTATTAAGATGGAAATCAGGCTGGAAAACGCCAAATTCAGAAATGCCGGCAATAAATTGAAAAAACAGGTTGATAACCCTCTTTTTTTGAGTTCTTGTCAGCCCTGGCCACTCATCGCAGAGAAATGATTCAAGATCAGGGCCTTCAATTTCAGACGCTACAAAATAGCTCCAGCCGCCACTTTTGCCATATGCCGCCGGCGGAGCTGTATAGCTGCCGATGTGCAGCCTGGTTGCAATCTTCCATTCTTTTCTGGCAGGGTCCCTGAAAAGGGAAATTGGAATATGTCCCAACTTGAACGCCTTTATATAATAGCCCTTGCAACAGAACACCTTTCGCCTTGCGGCCTCTTTAACGAGGCGCATGCTTTCGGAATTCCACAGTGATTCCGGATCAAAGGCCGGATCACAGATTTCCCAGTTTTTCTCAGAGGGACATGGAGGCAGAGGCAAATGACGGTTCATGATTGAGATGGGTGAGTTCTTATAAAACGCCTAATGAGGCCGCAAGAGTAAGTATCTTTTCGGCCCTTGCATCCCATGAATACTCTTTGGCCTTTTCCCAGGCAGCCATGGAAAGGGTGGCCTCAAGGCCGGGGTCGTTTACCAGTGTCAGTATGGCCTTTGCAAGGTCTTCAGGGCTGTCAGGGGTGAAAAATACACACTCCTTTTCTGAGGCTATTTCTCGAATACTGGGAAGATCTGAGGCTACAACAGATACACCGCTTGACATGTATTCCAAAAGTTTGAGAGGAGAGGTGTATAGCCGGCTTGTTATAGATTGAGCAGAATTAGGCAGTATGGCAATTCTGGCCTTTTGCAACTCAGTCCTGACAGACTTGTTAGGCAGATGACCGAGCAGCCTTACCTTTTGCCTAACTGGTTCGGGTATTATATCTCTGTCTGTCTCTCCGATCATCACCAGTTCAAGATCAGGTAACATGTTAAGTGCGCTGAAAAGGGTCTCAATTCCCTTCCATTTATAATAAGTGGTACCTGCATAGAATATCTGCCTCACAGGTCCGGAACGATCCTTTTCCGGAAAATCGTTGTTGCAAAAGGTGCCGCTAGGTATTACAGTGCAAGGAGGTGTCTCATAGAGTTCCTCCCATCGTCTCTGAAGCCCCTCGCTTATGAATATCAGGCCCTTGGCATTTTGGGCAATTTGTTCTTCCATTTGAGAGAGGTCTTTACGGCCCGGATGTTTGTCCTTGAGGATTTCGTGTACCTCAAAGATAACCGCAAGTCCTTTACCGCACAGTCTTGCTGCCAGTTTTGGATGTCTTGAGATAATGATATCAAACCTAACGGTTCTGATTAGCCTGTCAAACCGCCGATTAAAGATCATGTTTGAGATAATTGGCCCAATATTTCTGTTTATACTTTTGACTATTAATTGTTCAGGCCTGGAAATGCCAAGACCGGAAAACATATTGCCCTGAATGTCCGCTGCAATTGTTACTTCAGTTTTCCGGGCCAATGCTGCACAGGTTGCAGTGATCTGAACGCTTCTGGCCTTTTGTGATGGCAAAGGTTCCGGATATACGTAGAGGATTTTGGCCATTTTGTCCTTACGTTTTATCCTTCAAGAAAATCTCTTTGCCCCAAACCGGTTTTTACGGCCTGATATACCTCTTCAACACTGATTATGGACATGCAGTTTGGATTATTACAGTATTTTTTAATACACGGCGAGCATGGTTTAGGTTTCCTTATGACTTGGTGGATTTCAAGGTCCTGGTATGGCCCTGTATGACGCACAGTACTCGGCACAAAAAGAGAGATGGTTGGGGTCTTCAGTGCTACTGCAATATGAAAAGGGCCTGTATCGTTGGTGATGAAAAGATCCAGCCCTCTGAGTGCAGCAGGTAGCTTTTTTAAGGGCAGGCGCCCTGCAAGGTTGATTATTCTGGGTTTTTGACCGGAGTCAGTTGTTATCCCTTCAGCTATTTCCTTGGCAATTTTTTCATCACCCGGTCCACCGAACAGGATGATATTGACATCTTCCGAATCAGCCAGGAGTCTCTTTCCAAGTTCTGAAAAGTGCCCCTGTGGCCAAGCCTTGTATGGTCTTGAGGCGGATACCTGAAATCCTATTCTTTTGTTTTTTGCATAATTGTATCCCAGGCTATTAAGCAGATTATCCCAGAATGCTTTCACCTCTTCAGCCGTTATAGGCAACACCATCCGTTTGTCCCGGGAAGAATCAAGTTTAACCTTGAAGAGTGTTCGCAACACGTCGAGCCTCTGTTCTATTACATGTGCTTCATCTCTGTATGGGACCCTTACATTAAGAAACGGGGCCACGGTTTCATCTTTGAAACCGATACGGGCAATAAAAGGAATCCGGGCCAGGTAGGCGGCCTGAACAGGGCAGGGATCACTGTCATGAAATACCAGACACAGGTCGTAGTTTCCAGACTTGATTCTGTTTAACAAAGGAAATAACCTTTTGTATCCCCCGTAATAAGGAATTATTGTTCTGATATCAGGATTATTTTCAAAAAGAACTGAAAACTTTTCTCTGACCATGAAATCTATGGATGCGTTTGGAAAAATGCGGCGCGTGGCCCTCACTGCCGGTGTAGAGAGCAGGGTATCTCCTATGGCAGTTGAGGAAACTGCCAATACATTACTGATTTCGTCAGGGTTAAGTTCATTGACCGTTTTTTTTCTTTCCTTTTTCCCCCTTTTTGTGATCAGAACAGCCTTCCATGCTGCCTTGTTTAAGAGCTTCATGGCAGCACCGCCTTGAACCGGGCCATCCACTTGGCCAGGATGAAAAGTGACCACAACTGGCGTGCCTTGAGTCCGTCTTTTCCAATTTCAGAACTGAGCAGATTAGATACACCCTGTTTTTCAAAAAGCCTGTAGAAGTCATCCGGGGCATCCATAATTACTTCTTGTACCTTGTTTTTCAGAGGCCCTCCAATCCACTGGGCCAGGGGTATGGAGAATCCCTTTTTAGGTCTTTCGAACATGGCTTTTGAAATACGGTCGGAAAAGGCATCTCTCAGGATGCGTTTTCCCTTTCTGTCCGTTGTCATGCGGTATTCTGACGGAAGGCTAAGGGCAAATTCCAGAACATCATGATCAAGAAAGGGAGATCTCAACTCAAGTCCATGGGCCATGCTCATGTGATCAGAATAAAACAGGATGTCTCCGGGGAGATAGGTGTTTATATCGGTAATCTGGAGCCTGTCAAGTTCATCGTCAGTGATCTGGTTGTAGAATGATCCAATTAGATCAACGGCAGTGGGATGCACGGTTTTTCCAGCCAGAGGACCGCTTGGATGAAACAGCAACTTTCTGGAGCTTAAAGGAAAGAGTTCAAGAAAAGCAAGATAGCGCTTAGGCTGGTTAAGTAGAAGCGCTCTGTCGGCAGACCTTGCAGGAAAGCTCTTTTTTTTGCGGCTGCGGTTCAGGATGCTCTCTGCCCAGGTGCTGGTTTTTCTTAGCCAACAGTAAGGACGCCGGAGAAATAGTCTCTCAAGTCTTTTAATGAACAGACAGTGGCCATAGCGCTTGTATCCTCCAAAAGCCTCGTCTCCGCCGTCTCCAGTGAGGGCAACCTTGACTTCCCCTGATGCAAATTTACTCAGGAAATAAAGGGGAATGGCCGTTTCATTGGAAAAGGGTTCTCCAAACAGGGCGAGGATCTCCGGGGCCTTTAAAAGGGAATCAGCGGGCAGATAAAACTCATGGTGATCCGTTTTCAGATGATCTGCAATTTGCCTGGCATATGGCAGTTCATTGAATCTCTCATCTTCAAAACCTATTGAAAAGGTCTTTACTGGCCCTCGCAGTGCCATACTGGCAACAGTGAGGGAAGAGTCAATGCCACCTGAAAGAAATGCCCCCAGGGGCACATCTGATACCAGACGTCTGACCACAGCCTGATCAAAACGTTCTTTTGTTTCAATACAGGCCTGCCTGTAATCAATCCTTCTCTTTGCCGGATTTATTGACCAGAATGGGGCATTGTTAATTATTCTGCCTTTTTCCACCTCCAGGAGATGCCCGGGAGGAAGTTTTCTGATCTCTTTAAACGCACAGAAGGGATGAGGGACGTAGCGAAGGCTCAAAAACAGGTCCAGGGCCTCAGGATCAATTTTCCTGTCACATCCGGAAAGTGTAAGAAGTGCAGGGATTTCCGACGCAAAGAAAAAACCAAAGCTGTTTTCAACATAGAATAGAGGTTTTACTCCAAGCCTGTCCCGTACAACAAGAATTCTTTTACTGTTGTGGTCAAGTGCACAAAAGGCGAACATTCCTTTTAGTTTTTCAATGCCTGCTTTGCCATATATACTGATGATATTTGCCAGCACTTCCGTATCTGAGCGCGTGGTGAAAACACACCCCTTTTTTTTAAGCTCGTGTTTCAGCTCTGAAAAGTTGTAGATTTCACCATTAAAAACCACTGTTATTTTTCCTGCGGCATCTGTAAGCGGCTGGGATCCTCCTTTGATATCGATGATTGCCAGTCTTCTGTGGGCAAGACCTATCCTATTGTCAAAATAGATGCCGCTTCCATCAGGTCCTCTATGTGAGAGAAGAGAAGATGCCCTCTCAAGACGCCTTTGAGTACCTGGTAAGCTGTTTTCTTTTATGGAGTATCCTGCTATTCCGCACATGATATATTGTTAAATCAGAGTATTACCTGGCCAATAGTTGCTACAGAAATATTATATTGCGTGTATTTCTACAATTTATTTAAGTGGTTTCTATCCTGGAAAAGTAGTTACCTTTGATATTCACATGATTTTTTTTGCAGTGCAACTTGATCATTTACCCAACGGCTTGTAGGCTCTCGATACCTCTACGGACGAGTCCCAAGCGGAAGAAGACATTGTGTGATACACAGAAGAATAGCCTACCTTTTCCTTCACAGAATTCAAAGGGAAAACTGATGAAAAATACTTGCTTGTATGAGTGACTCGAAGATTGCAGTAATAGATGGGGGCAGGCTTGAGGTCAACAGGGCATTTCTCCCGCTCCTTGAGTCCAATGGTCTCGCGACTTTTAAGGCGTTGATGTCACACCCGGGACACGCGGTGGCAAAGTGTGCCATAAAAGAACGAAATACTGTTCGACTTGATCTTGATACAGAGAGCGGAGAAAAAAGACCTTTTTTCCTTAAACGCTATGCACCTCCTACAGTACGGGACAGGTTGAAGGCATATCTCAGACTGAAGCGTCCGGCTCCAGGTGCCAGACAGGAGTGGCATGCCATGTGGACCTTTCTGCATGTCGGCCTTCCGGGGCCTGTACCTGTGGCATGGGGTCAGGATGGCGGGAGTTCTTTGGTCCTTTCAGAGGGTGTAAGTCATGTGATGAGACTCAGTGAGTGGGCAGAAAGGAATTTTGGAGAAGGGTCTCATGGAAACACACAAGCACTTGCGGCAAAGCATAAGATTATTGAAGAAGTAGCGAATATCGTGGGAAGGATGCACTCAAAGGGACTGCACCACCAGGATCTCTACCTCTGCCACTTTCTGTGCGGTTCAGAGCAGAACGGCCTCCCCCTGACGCTCATAGACTTGCAGCGAGTGGAACGGTCCAGGAGGCTGTCCAGGAGATGGCAGGTGAAGGACCTTGCCCAACTGCACTTTTCCTCGGCCCAATACATAACCAGGCAGGATATA
>DFBQ01000244.1:0-4610 GCA_002367355.1 Deltaproteobacteria bacterium UBA3076
ACTTTTTAGAAAAGGGAACTTCAGATTAAAAATGTAAATTGTCCCCATCCTGGTGCCGTCAGGTTGATCTAATATTGGCAACAAAAGCTCAACTGCGGCCTGGAGAAATGCTTCATAAGCAGGTGAGGCAGGCATGGAATATGCGAGGTGTTTTCTTTTGCAGACACAGCACAAGTGAACACTGCCATGCCCGAAGCCTTACCTGTTTATAACCCCAGAGACCCGACCCAGCCTCCACTATGGAATATCCTGCACAATAACTATGAGGAGTTCAAGGCAAACTATGACGAGAGCTACGAGAGGCAGTATGGCTTCTTTCGTCCTGTTATTGATGAGGTGGTGCAAGAGTACCTCAAGTGCGGAGACCTGGCGAAAGGCTTCGCCTGGGTCCGGTACACGAATCCCGATTGCAGTAAAGAATATCTCCTGGCATTTAGCTGCAAAGGGCGCTGGTTCTGCCCAAGCTGCCATTCCAAAAAGGTGATCAAGTTCGGAGAAGATGTATGTAGTGCCTGAACGAAAACCCCCTATTTTGAGGTTTGGGATGAACGGTTGCCTTCATTTTTTTTCCGTTCAGACACTAAGGGAGTTCACTAATAATATTCTACCCAACACAAATGAGACCCGCCCGTCGATACTGTGGTCTTTCTGTAGAAACGGGTAGTTTTATTTCAGTGAAGTCCCTAATTAGAAATAACACCCAATGGGTTCACCCTGTTGAATCCCCAAAGGGAGCAACGAAGCTGTATTCAACAGGGTAAAAGTTTGTAATAGTAAAACATCCTGTAATCATTAAACCAATAGCTAACCGCTAAAGGCTAATCGCTCAATTTAAGTAATAGGTGGAGCTCAGTGGAAATTACGTTCTGGTTATTGACAGACTGCCCCGCCTTGTTAATATGACCATCCAACAAAGTGGTGGTTTCCATGACTTTGCGGTCGGATTTTTGGAGAGGGGAATCCTTGATCCTTCTCATGCATCATCTCCATTAGGTATGTTGAGTTAAAGGGCGTATAGCGTGAGTTCATATATTTCTGAAGACGTCCTTAGAAACGTACTTGAAGCTGCAAATATCCGGCAGGTCGTCGGAGAATTTGTGCCGTTGAAAAAGAGCGGCCGAAACTGGATCGGCCTCTGTCCCTTCCATCCGGATAAAGATCCCTCCTTTTCAGTTAGCGAAGAAAAACAGATTTTTCACTGTTTCGGGTGCGGCGAAGGCGGAGACGTCTTCAAATTCCTCATGAAGATGCAGGGCATGAGCTTTGTGGAAGCAGTAAAGGCCCTGGCCGGCCGTTACGGTATAATCATTCCTGAAAGACCGAGATCCTCCCGTGATCAAAAGCGTCATATGGAGAAGGAAGAATTAGTCAGTCTCAATCTGGCGGCAGCAGGATTTTATCACAAAAATCTCATTCATTCATCCGGGGGCAGTGATGCACGGGCATATCTTGAAAGACGTGGCCTGAAATCAGATATCATTTCCAGGTTTCGGCTTGGCTGGGCCAATGACCTGTGGGATGGTCTTATAAATCATTTAAAGACTGAAGGGTTATCACTCGATAAGACAGAAAAGGCTGGTCTGCTTGTCTCCAGGGAGAGCGGGAAGGGATACTATGACCGTTTTCGCGGAAGGATTATCTTTCCTATCCTTGACAGGTCCGGAAAGGTAGTGGCTTTAGGCGGTCGTATCCTGAAAGATGGCCATCCCAAGTACTTGAATTCTCCTGAAACTCCTGTCTACAACAAAAGCAGGGTCCTTTACGGTCTGTCTCAAAACAAAGGAGCAATCAGACGGGCCGGCAGAGGCTATGTGGTTGAAGGATACATGGATCTCTTGGCCTTGGCTCAGTCCGATATAGACCAGGTTGTTGCAACACTCGGCACGGCGTTGACTGAGGATCATGTCAAGCAATTAAAGGGACTTTGCAAGGACTGGATTCTGGTTTTTGACGGCGATGCCGCAGGGGTCAAGGCTGCCCTCCGGGCGCTTCCGTTTTTTTACAAACAGAATCTCAGAGTCAGGGTGCTTAATCTTCCTGCTGAAGATGATCCGGATAGCTTTGTCAGGCGTGAGGGCAAGGAGGCATGGGAGGCGCTGGTAGATACAGCCGGTACCGGCCTTGATTTTGCTATTCAGCAAGGCCTGGCATCCTATGGAAAAGACCCGGAAGGTAGGTTCAGGACAACAGAAGATGTGCTGTCGATCCTTCAACCTGTCAGTGATCCGGTCAGAAAATCGCTTCTGGTGGGGCATTTGGCTCAGAAATTAGGAGTAAGAGAGGAAAGCCTCTGGGAACGTCTGAATGCCGGCAATTCCAGCACTGTCGTTCCCAATATTAGAAAGCGTTATGAACTGTCTGCTGAGGCCAAAATCCCCAAGGGTCCTGAAAATAGGGCAGAGGCCAAGCTGATAGGTTTCCTGCTCGGGCATCCCCGGTATATGAAGACTTTTTTGGACGCCGGTCTGGATCTGTGGCTTGAGGTTCCGTCTTTGAGGGGTCTCTGGAGGGCAATGTCGCATCTCTACAGCATGTCAGGGGATCTCAATCTTTCCGACCTGTATGATCAGCTTGAGCCTGTACCTGAATTGAGGACTTTGGCCATGCGACTTTCTGCAGATTTTGCCCCATTTGAGGATATGGAAGAAAAGATGCTTTCAGGCCTGAAAAAATATTGTGAGGATCGTCGCAATAAGGTCTTGAGATGGAATGTTTTGGAACAGATCAAAGCCCCTGCAGAGGTGGTGGATGACGAAGATCTCTTGAGGCAGATACTACAGCTCAGGTAAGGAACTGCAGGCTATAAAGTCCAACTTGATGCCACCTTTAGGAAAAAGGAGGAATTGATGAGGGAAGAAGAGAGCTGTGACTTGCACTACTTAATGGAAGATCAGCCAACCGGTTGGGAGAAAAATATCAAGAAACCTGTTTCTCAAAGGACAAAAAAAGCCGACCGGACATGTCGTGGAAAACATAATGGCGTCCATAAGCTGGATGACGGCTCCACACAGGAGTTGTTTAAAAAGGATGAGGCAGAACCTGTTGAAGTTGTAGTTGAAGAGAAATCAAGTGATGATGTAAAGGGCGGGAGTGTGGACCCTGTAAGAATCTACCTCAAGGAGATGAGCGACAGGGTTTTCAGCAGAACAGAGGAAATCACCATAGCAAAGGCTATCGAGGAAGGAGAACAAGCTTTTGTAGAGGCCTCATTATCTGTTCCCGATGTAGTTGATGCCTTTCTCAAGCAAGCGTGGGCCATTGTGAAGAATGCTGGTGTGGCTGAAGAAGATTCAGGTGTAAATCACATTAAAGCTAAAAAACCGGCCAATTCAGGAGGCGGGAAAGCCCGTCTCAGAGATATTCTGGATAAGATTCAGATACTTCAGGAGAAAAATCGCAGGCTTCTAAGGTCCATAAAGCCCAGTCTGGATAATGATGCCTTGAACGCGATTAAACAGACGCTCATGGAAAACCGGTATTCCATGATGAATGCCTTTGGAAAAGCGCGCATCGAAAGATATTTTCAAGATCTGCTATACCAGGCATTCAATCAGGAAAAACTGAAATTAAGCAATATTTCAGAGGAAGAATTTCTGGAGAAGTCCGGGCTGAATGCCAGAGAGCTGGAACACTTTATTTCCCGGTTCCATGAAGGAGTTGAACTTGCCAAAGACGCCAAAAAGCGTCTTGTCTGGGCCAATCTCCGTCTTGTTGTCAGCATTGCCAAGAAGTATTTCCATCAGGGCCTGCATCTTTCTGATCTTATACAAGAGGGCAACATAGGTCTTATGAAGGCCGTTGATAAGTTTGAGTATAAAAGAGGTTACAAATTCAGCACCTATGCAACCTGGTGGATTCGTCAGGCAATCACCAGGGCTATTGCCGATCAGTCCAGGACAATTCGCATACCTGTCCATATGGTGGAGACCATGAACAAGGTTGTTTGGGCTACAAAGGCCCTGATACAGGAGACAGGGAAAGAGCCTGGGCCGGAGGAAGTTGCTGAGCACCTGGGATTGCCCAAGGACAAGGTGTCCCAGATCTTAAAGATGGCCAGAGATCCCATATCTTTAGAGACTCCCTTAGGCGATGGCGAACAAAGCCACTTAGTGGATTTTATCGAGGATAAAGAGGCCAAGCCTCCGGATGATGCCACAATAAATATAAATCTGGTCGAACAAACCAGGATTGCTCTTGGCACCCTGACACCAAGAGAAGAGAAAATACTTCGAATGCGTTTTGGAATCGGCGAACAATCAGATCACACCCTTGAAGAAGTTGGCAAGGACTTCTTTGTTACCAGAGAACGTATACGTCAGATAGAGGCGAAGGCACTGAGGAAGTTGAGACATCCCAGCAGGAGCCGGGGGTTAAGGAGCTTTATAAAAAATTAATTTGTAAGCGTTCACAGGGCACCGCATCTGCTTTGTTGTCGGGCACTTGAAGTACAGGAAGTACGTCTGCGTACCCTCCGCCTCGCATCTGCAGCACCCTGTAAATGCTTACAGTTCGGTGGGTTGTAACTTCTCAACAAGTCCGGGCAAATCATATTTTGCGACTATCCAATGGATTCCGGCTTTCGCCGGAATGACAGGCGCTCACACCCAATC
>DFBQ01000244.1:4650-8684 GCA_002367355.1 Deltaproteobacteria bacterium UBA3076
AAGGCGGGAATCCAGTGACTGGTATCCGGACTTATTGAGAAGTTACGGAGGAACTTGGTTACTCCTTGATATAATTGTAAATATTTAGATAATGTTCTGCGGGATGGTTCCAGGAATAGTCATATCGCATCCCATTAATCATCAGTTCCCTAAAATATTTGGGATAGATATACCAAAGGCCTATGGCCCGTTTCAGAGCGGATTCAAGCCCTTCATTATCAAAATCATTAAACACATAGCCATTACGTTCATGATATGGTTTTGGGGCGCAATCCGCGTCAAAGACTGTGTCTGCCAATCCGCCGGTATTTCGAACAATGGGAACTGTTCCATATTTCATGGCAATCATCTGTGTCAGGCCGCACGGTTCAAATGCGCTTGGTATGAGAATCATGTCGGCACCTGCATAAATCAGATGGGCCAATTCTTCATTATATGAGATTTCAAGGTGGCAGTCCGGATTATCATTCAAATAGTGCTTTAGCCCCAAAAAAGCATTATTGGTAGCTGGTTCAGGACTCGACCCTAACAGGACAAACTGGCAGCCGTTTGCCAAAGAATAAAAAATACCATGCCGTATTAAATCAACGCCTTTTTGATGATCTAATCGACCTATCACAGAGACAATCGGTTTGATGAAATCGTGCCTGAGCCATAGTCTATTACGGAGGGCCTCTTTATTTTTGTACTTATCATCAATGGTATCAATTGAATACCGACACGATATATATGGATCGATTTCAGGATTCCATACATTGTAATCAATACCATTCAAAACTCCTCCAAATTTAATGCTATGCACATGAAGGGTATGCTGGAGCCCAAAGCCAAGATCTGAATTTTTTATCTCCCAGGCATATCGGGGAGAAACAGTTGTCACAAAGTTAGAATAGACAATTCCTCCCTTCATGAAGTTGATAGCACCGTGGTTAAAGTTATCCTGAAGCCGGTCCTGAGTAAAATAATCGGCAGGATTCAGGCCGACCTGTCGAAGCGTATGTTCCCCTACGACACCCTGATGTTTAAGATTATGCAGGGTATAGCAAACCCTGGGGTGGGTCATTCCCAGATATTTATACATATCAAATAGGAGTACCGGCACAAGTCCGGTCTGCCAATCATGGCAATGGATAATTTCAGGGTGCTTATTTGCCCTCAGCATAAACTCCAATGCCGCTCTGCAAAAAAAGGCAAAACGTTCAGGGTCATCATGATGTCCGTAAAATATGCCCCGATTGAAGAAATTCTTGAAAGAGTGGGGTTCAATAAAGAAGCATTTTAACCCATCCACAAAACCAAGGTATACATCGCAATGAAAAAGCTGATCATGGTAAGGGACCCGGAGATCACTGTAAATTTTATGGAGACCGAAAATTAGATCGTACCGCATGCAATCGTATTTAGGGAGGATAATCTCTACAGCATTCCCCCGTATTGCGAGCTCATGGGAAAGACCCTGAACAACGTCGCCCAAACCCCCGACTTTCGCAACCGGAGCGCACTCTGGAGTAATCATCACGATATACATGCCATTAGGCCTCTGCTTCCGGATATTACAGGTCAAACATTGATAAATTCGTAAAAAACGGGCATTGGGCTTTCCCTATGCGATCGCATTATTATAAGAGCGGTAGTCAATCTGTGGAAAGATATTGTCCTGGCTTTCAATCATTGAAAGCCGGCCCTCATCTATCCTCTGGTCTTCAATTTCTTTCGTAAGCCTGCCCAGTCGCAAGAGGTGCGTCTTTGTCCGTTGAGTCCCATAGTCTGCCATAGCGCCCATGTTAATCATAAAGGCCCAGTCGCTTGCCTGCGCCAGCAGCAGCTCCCTTGCCGCTTGATTGAGCGCTCTCAGTGTCAGGCCCTCAGCCCGTGGATGATTCATCGCCAGCCTCTCCATAAACTGTGCCCCCTGATGCAGTTGGCGATAGATCCAGTCGTTTGTCCCATTGAGCCATGTTTCGTGAAAGCCCTTGTATCCCCAACTGGAAATAGAAGGTGTTGAAACCTGATTGACCGGGTATTCCTCCAGATATTCGGAAAGGGTAATGAGCCGGAACGTTTTTTGTTCTGAGTTGACCTTACGAATCAGGTAATTAAGCCAGGCAGGGCCTTCAAACCACCAATGGCCGAAGAGTTCAGCATCGTAAGGCGCCACAATTATGGGTTTGCGATTCATAACCGAAGCCAGATATTCAATCTGTTTTTCCCTGTTAAACATGAAATTTTCTGCGTGGAGCTCGGCTTTTCTATCTGCCCTTTTGGGAACATAGACCTCTTTATGATTGCTCTTGCCTGTGATGCGAAAGTACTTAAAGCCGGTGTCCAATCGAATGCCGTCTCGATGAATATAGGGCTTGATATAATCAAGGTCCAGATCGTAGGCGATATCACGATAAAATTCCCGGTAATCATAATCCCCCGGATAGCCTTCCGTTGAACTCCAGACCTGCTTGGACGACTCAGGGTCACGCCCGAAGGCAGCTACCCCTGATGGGCAATAGATCGGTGCGTACACACCATTTTTTGGTCTTGGTCCGGCGCGAGTGATACCGTGAGTCTCCAAGATAGTGTGGCGAATGCCTTCCTGGCTGAGAAGCTCGTCAACTCCGGGATAGTAGCCGCATTCCGGTAACCAGAAACCCTTTGGATTTTGATCGAATATCTGTTGATAATTTTTGATTCCGACCCGGATTTGTGACCGAACAGCCGATGTATTGACAGAAAGCAGTGGAAGGTATCCGTGAGTGGCAGCGCTGGCGATGATCTCTATTTTCCCAAGCTCCTGCAGACGCTTAAAAGCCTGGACTATGTTCAGATCATAGCGGTTGAGGAATGCCCTGCGCACCTGCAGAAGGTGTTTGTGATACATTAGAGCCAGTATATTAAACTCGTGGTGGTATCTTGTTCGTTTGACTTCTTTCTTGCCCAGCTCTATCAGTAGTTCAAGTCTGTTCAGATAACGGGACTGCAAGAACGGGTCAGTGAGCATTGAGGCAAGAGTAGGTGTGATTGACAAGGTCAATCGAAAATCAATCCCGTCTTCTACAAGATCATCCAGCACGAAAAGGAGAGGAATGTATGTATCTGTGATGGCTTCGAAGACCCAGTTTTCTTCCAGGGAATCCACATGTTCAGGATGCCTCACAAAAGGGAGGTGTGCATGAAGGACTATGGCTAAATAACCTTTTTCCATTTTCAAACGCAGTCAGCAGAATCGTTTTTCCTCTATGTCGAAGAGATATATTCTGAGGATATGCCAAGGGTAAACCCTTTCTCGCTCATTTCTGTAAGATCAAAATCTACCCTCTTTTCAAATTGGGCTTGAATGCTCTTTGGTAAATTGATTGTTCGAGCATTTTTATCTTCCTCTGGCCGTTCTTCTTCTTTAAGGGGTTCTACTTTCCGGATCTCCGTCTTTACTTCCGCCTTTCCGGCTTCGATCAGATCATCACAAATAGGTTCTTCAGGAACTTTGATTTTTAACAGGCCTTTTTCTGCATCTTCTGCAACGAGCATATAGTGTTCGTCAACTTTGGCAACAGGCCAGGCACAAGGTGTCTTGGCAACACTTGATCGAGCTAATGAAAGGAAGAAACCATCTCCGGTCTTAAATCCTAAATCAGCAAAGTATGATTTATCCGGGCTCCAGAGATCTACGTACCAGTCTTTGGATTGAAGATCTATATCCACGTCGAAAAAACCATGGGCATTCGTGCCGTCATAAATGATGTTAGTAACATCATAAAATCTTAAGACGGCCTGTGATTGTCCATAGTCATCACCCAGCCGCTGCTTCGCCTTCTCAATGTCGTTACCGGCAACATCCCAGTAGGCATGGATCAGGTAAGGCTCCACAGGGAGCAAAACGACCCGGCTTTCGCAGTATTCTTCGTACAAGTCACAAAAATCCATAGCATCCCGTGTATGTTCGTAGTTTACACTTTGTTGATCTTGTTTTTTGGCAGTGTAATTTGAAACTCGAAATTCGAAATTGGGAAAAACACAAAGATGTAGATGCGTTACCTAATTTC
>DFBQ01000244.1:8698-8876 GCA_002367355.1 Deltaproteobacteria bacterium UBA3076
AATTTCCAGTTTCGACATCAGCATTCAATTCAACAATATACGCTTTTTCGAAAAAAGTGTAAACTGATGAATGAAGGATGCCGCCGAATTCACTAAATTTTCGGATTTCTATATTGCCGGAGGCATCGTCGGCCCGGTCTGGGAGCATAAAAAAGGATGCTCTTCCGCTAATACTTTG
>DFBQ01000209.1:0-7358 GCA_002367355.1 Deltaproteobacteria bacterium UBA3076
CGAAAAATGGGGACATATAGATGATGAAGGAAGATAACAGGCTATTTGCCAGAATATTGATCCCTGTCGATGGCTCGAAATTCAGCCTGAAGGCGGTGAGGCTTGCCAAACAGCTTGCACAAATCCAGGGTTCTGAACTGCTTTTGCTCCACGTACTGGACACTGCTGTACTCAATCAACTATGCAGGTTTGACTACAAGCCCCATAACGAAATCCGTGCCGACATGGAAGGAAGTGCAAGGGCCTTTCTGGAAGACATGTACCTGGAGATCAGTCAATCCGGCGTTTTGGTCTCCATAACCATTAAGGAGGGGACCCCTCACGAGGTGATCATTGATGAGGCAGTCAGTTGGTGTGCTGACCTCATTGTTATGGGAAAGCTGGGAAAAAGAGGCGTAAGCAGAATCCTGCTCGGAAGCGTCGCCGAGCGCGTGATCGAGTTTGCCAACCTCCCTGTATTGTTGGTTAATGCTTGAACCCAAATTATGCATCATAAATTAAGGAACTGATTCCGCTGAAAAAACCCNNTCTGCGGCGTTGCTTCAATTTTCCAGTTACTGCGACATACGCTAAGTACGCCTTCATTCTTGGAAAGTTTCAATCTGTGCGTGAATCGGAGGTTTTGGGAAATCCGGCTTCTCGTAACCTGGTCAGGACCTCATCCCTGGTGAGGTCGTGCCAGTTGGCATAGGCATCAGCCACTGCAAAATACCGCCCTGTCCTTATATTTGGGCAAAATATTTCTTCAACAATGGGAGAAATCCGGGAAACAGAGCTTTCTGGAGCAGTTGGTACTGCTACGACTATCTTACTTGCCCCTTTTCGACGAACCGTTTCTACACAGGCCAACATAGTGTAGCCTGATGCAAGACCATCATCTGCCATCAATACTGTTTTATTAATTACATCGGGAAAGGGAGTTCCCTGGCGAAAGATACGATTTCTTTCTTTGAGATCCGTTTTTACCTTGGTTATCTGATCCTCTATTTCCCTTGGAGAAAGCTTAAGAAAGGCGACAAGCTCGTCATTAAGAAAGACATCTCCATCCAGTGTTACGGCGCCAAAACCTGCTTCGGGATTTCCAGGTATTGGAATCTTTCTGACAATTATGAGATCAAGGGGCAAGGAAAGGCCCATTGCCACCTTAAGTCCTATAGGCACCCCACCGGAAGGTATGGCAAGGACAAGGGCCTCTGTTGCCTTTTTGTAGTAAGGCTTGAGCATTTCCGAAAGCACCTTTCCGGCATCGTTCCTGTCTTTGAAGACAAACCTCTTGTCACGGAGCCTATGCACTTCATATATTTTTGCAGCCATTTGGGCCTTCTGTTACACTCGTACCTGATAAAATGCCGGTGTCAGGGGCAACTTCTTCTTCATTTAGTCATAGGCGTGTGTGCCCAGGACACACTTTACACCGAACTTCTTCTCAACTATTTCCTTAAACTGATCAAAGTCATGGTTTTTACACATGGGTATTGCTTTAACCATACAATTGCTGAGATGCACCGCATCAATCTTGACGTTCTTTTTGACCGCTCCTATATTGGATATCACGGCCCGTCCAGGACACTGGCAGCGCAGAAAGCCGACCAGCACCGGGTTGTCGTATTGGGCGAATTCCCCGTTCTTTTCCGCCACTGCGTTGATACACTTGTATTCCCCCGGACATGCGTAACCCTGATCCATATATGCACCGCAACCTATAAGTAAGATGTTCATTTACTCCCCCTTTGCTCAAGGAAAAAATCCTAAACCGAACTCCAAACACCAAAAACAAATGCCCCTGACACGGTATGACTCGGAGACTTGAATTCTATTCTACTTGTCTGATTAAAAACATTCCAGTCCTATGCTCATTTAAGTTTGAAAAATAGTGGGGGGTTCAGGGTCCAAGGCATAAGCGCTAAGTTGTTTTTGCACCGGATGGACTGTGGAAGGTTTACTGAAAAAAATGAACATCGAACATCGAACATCGAACATCCAACATCGAACGAAAAACAAATATCCAAGTAACTTCTCAATAAGTCCGGGCAAATCATATTTTGCGACTATCCAGTGACTGTTACCCAGACTTGTTGAGAAGTTACATATCCAATACTGAACACTCAACGGCTATTTCTGTATACTCGAGCAGCCTTTCTTCCAGGTCATAAGTCTGTTTCTTCATCTTTTTCTATTCGATGTTGGACGTTCGATGTTCGATGTTCATCTTTCAAAACAATCCCGTATGGCATAAATGTAACCTGTGAACGTTTACAAACAGATCAAGTATTTCGAAAGATGAAAAGTTTTCTCAATCGGCATCCCCACTTTTTTCATAGATGATTACACTGCAAAAAGCCTGAAACATGATTCCGCTCAAAAAGCCTGAGATGCATCCCTTTATAGACAATGCTGAATTGTGGAAGAAGATTTAAAAGACATATACCTTAATTCAAAATTCAACATTCAACATTATTTATTGTGCGTCGCAGTGACTGGAAAATTGAAGCAACGCCGCAGATTAGGTTTTTCAGCGGAATCACAGATGATGCTTGTATGAATGATAGGAGAGGGTATATTGCCCTGCATTTGAGTGGCTGATATTGTCTCCATGAATGGGGAGGCGGAATGGACAATTAACATATTATGGTTACTTCCTTTTTTAAATTCAAAATTTAGAATTCAAAATTGTGTCTGAACGGCCTTTTCGTTCAGACACTAACTAACCTGCATGCCAAGACGCTATATTGCAAATCTGTTAGATCGATTGGTCCCCAGGGGAGGGCTGGTCCTGATGGTCATGGCTGTTGTGGTTGGGGCCGGGACCGGGCTTGCCGCTGTCTTTTTTATCCGACTTATAGCCTTCATAGAGCACTTTTCTTACACTGAGGCCATGGTCCTTTACCCTTTTCTGGGACGTCTGTGGCTTATCGTGATCCCTGTATTGGGCGCACTCATCGGCGGTCCCATCATTGCCTACTTTGCAGTGGAGGCCAAGGGACACGGCGTACCCGAAGTCATGAAGGCCCTGATCTTGCGAGGCGGCCGTATACGGCCGAGGGTTGCCATAGCAAAGATTTTCGCCTCGGCCCTTTGCATCGGCTCAGGCGGTTCCGCCGGCAGGGAAGGCCCTATTGTCCAGGTGGGTTCTGCCTTGGGGTCCACTGTGGGTCAGTGGCTGCGCCTTTCAGACGAACGTATCAAAAACCTGGTGGCCTGCGGAGCGGCTGCGGGTATCGCAGCTACATTCAACGCACCTATTGCCGGGGTAGCCTTTTCCTCGGAATTGTTGATGGGCGAACACCAGGTGGCCATGCTTGGTAATGTGGTGATCGCGTCTGTGTCCTCCAGCATTATCAGCCAGATCTTTCTTGGGGCTCGTCCGGCCTTCGAGGTTCCCAGCTATGTTATGCACTCACCGTGGGAGCTCCTGTTATATGCGGTACTGGGCTTCCTCGCCGCCCTGGTTGGCATCATGTTTATCAGGATGCTTGACGCCCTTGAGGAGCTGTTTGATCACTGGGAATTTCCTCAGGCTTTCAAACCGGCTGTCGGGGCATTGCTCCTGGGTATTCTGGCTTTTTCATATCCTTATCTGTCCGGAGTCTTCCATGTTTCCGCTGAGGAGTTTCGGCTTGGGCTGCCTTTGATTGAAAACCTGCCCCATGCTTACGGTTCAGGATTTCCATTCATGGAAGATGTCTTGCAGGGCAAAGCCTCCTTCTTGCTTCTTGCAGTATTGGTTTTCCTTAAGCCCCTGGCGACCTCATTTACTCTGGGTTCCGGCAATTCAGGCGGTATCTTTGCACCATCCCTGTTCACGGGAGCCGTGCTTGGCGGGGCCTATGGATATATTGCCGGTGCGCTCTTTCCGAATATCGCCGGAGACGTCGGGGCCTATGCACTTGTGGGGATGGCCGCGGTCTTTGCTGCAGCGGCGAGGGCTCCGCTCACATCCATACTTATCGTCTTTGAAATGAGCGGGGACTATCACCTGATCCTGCCCCTCATGACCGCGAGTATTGTGGGGTCAAGCCTTACACAATGGTTGCATCCTGATTCGATTTACACATTAAAGTTGACCAAAAGGGGAATCCGTGTTGATCAGGGAAGAGACCTTGATGTCATGCAAGGGGTCCTGGTTGAAGAAGTCATGAATCAGGCACCCGTCACGGTTCATAAGGACCGTCCCCTGGCAGAGCTCTTTGCCATCTTCCAGGAGACCCATCTTTATGGCTTCCCTGTCATGAAAAATGACGAAGACCTCTATGGTATAGTCACCCTGCAGGACATGGAGCGCGCGCTTGACAGGGAGGGCGTCACGATACGTGATCTAAAGGTGGGTGACGTGGCCACGACTAATCCTGTCACGGTCTTTCCGGATGAACCCACCTGGTCTGCCATACGCAAGATGGGACCCAGGGATCTTGCGAGGCTTCCTGTGGTCTCGCGTCATGCTGAGCAAAAAATGCTTGGGCTTATCAGCCGAAGCGATATCTTGCGGGCCTATGACGTGGGGCTATTGAAAAAACAACAGGCCCAACACGTTCGGGAAAGAATGGCACTTAGAAAAGTCTCTGGTGTTGAATTTATCGAAGTCCAGGTAACTCCCGGTTGCGCCTGTGCGGGTAAAAAACTGGCTGAGATCAAGCTGCCACAGAGTGCTACAGTGGTTTCCATTGAACGTGGCGGCACTGTGCTTATCCCGGATGGAGGCACAGAAATTCTGCCTGAAGACCAGCTCACAATTTTCTGTCAGACAGACCTGGCCCGGGACGTACGCATGAAGTTTGCGGAAAGGACTTTAGCATGAAATTCCGGCCATGTATCGATCTTCACCGAGGCAAGGTAAAGCAGATTGTGGGTTCTACTCTTAGTGATGATAATCCCGAGGCCCTTAAGGAAAATTATGTCGCTGAAAGGCCTTCATCTTATTATGCGCAGCTCTTCAAGCGTGACGGCCTCACCGGCGGGCACATGATTATGCTGGGTCCTGGGAATGAAGCCGCAGCCACAGAGGCCCTTTCAGTATGGCCGGGCGGCTTGCAGATAGGCGGCGGGATCAATGCGGACAATGCGAGATACTGGCTGGATCAGGGAGCGGCGGCCATTATAGTGACTTCATATGTCTTCAGGGAAGGCGCTATAAATGAAGAACGGCTTAAGGCCCTTGTGAGGCTTGTAAGCAAGGATCGGCTAGTTCTGGACCTGAGCTGCAGGAGAAAGGGCGGAGATTACTATATCGTCACTGACAGGTGGCAGCGATTTACTGATGTGATTATTTCTCCTGAGACCCTTGATTATTTCTCAAAGTACTGCTTTGAGTTTTTGATTCACGCAGCAGATGTGGAAGGAAAATGCAGGGGAGTAGAGGAGGATCTCGTGGAGCTATTGGGCAGATGGACACCTATCTCTACTACTTACGCCGGAGGCGCCCGTTCCATAAAAGACCTTTACCTGGTGAAGGAACTCGGTCAGGATAGATTAGATCTCACTATAGGAAGCGCACTGGATATCTTTGGCGGCGACGGGGTGTCCTATGCTGAGGTTGTAGCCTTTAACAGGAAATGATTCCGCATAAGAGGCGGGTATCTTTGATGAGCCGGTATTTGTATAATGAGAAGAAGTCAGGTTATAGGAGCGGGATTTATCCATGAAAAGCTATTCTAATGATTTTAAAGTGCAAGGACAACAGAATGTTTCCGGCAGGCCTGGATTCCCGTGCGCAGATCCTGATGAGATGCGCCGCTGGATAGAGTACCTGGCCCTTGAAATTGGTCCTCGTCCGTATTCTTCACCAAAGCTTTTGAGAAAGGTGGCTGATAGCCTTTCAGAGAGTTTTAAACACTTGGGGTATAATGTGGATGAGCAGCTTTATTATTACAAAGGGGAAATATACTACAATATATGCGCTTCCCCGAAAACCAAGAGGATCGAACAGGGGTCTGTGCCATTGCTTGTGGTGGGAGCCCATTATGATACGGTGTCGCATTCTCCAGGGGCGGATGACAACGCAAGCGGAATAGCTGGTATTATGGAATTGGCCAGATTGATTTCAAAAGATCCACCATCCGGCGTGCGGCTGGTTGCGTTTGCCCTTGAGGAGCCGCCTGTCTTTAGGACACGATACATGGGGAGTTTTGTGTATGCCCGCAGGCTGAAGAGCAGCAAGGCCTCTGTAAGGGGCGCGATATGTCTTGATATGATAGGATATTTCAGTGATCGTCCCAAAAGCCAGTCTTTTCCCCTGTTTTTTATGGACCGATTCTATCCGAATGCCGGCAATTTTATCGCTCTTGTCGGCAATACGAAATCTACCAAATGGACTAAAGAGGTCAAGGAGGCCTTTTCCAAAGGTACAGACCTGCCGCTTGAGAGCTTGAACGCCCCGGCGATAGTTGTAGGTATAGATTTCTCAGACCACCGGTCCTTTAATCGCTTCGGTTATCCTGCTCTTTTGGTTACAGATACGGCCTTCTATCGGAATCGTAACTATCATCGGCCCTCTGATATGCCTAAGACTCTTGATTATCAGAGGGCCGCAAAGGTGGTAGACGGCCTGGCCCATGCAGTCAGGACTCTGGCCTAAGGGCAAACCTTTATATGTCCTTAACAAATTCGAATACCGAATGACAAAATGACCAAAACTAACACATTTGGGCCAGGATTCTTTACTTCTATGCTTGTGTCCCGAACCACATGGCAAGCCGTATTCCAGCCTCGTAAACACCTATTAGCGGAAGAAGAATAAGTATTTGTGAGAACACCTCCGTTGGGACAAGCAGTGCTGCCAATACGTATAGAGCTATGTAGCTGGCCTTTCTGTGCCTTGAAAAATATTCCCTGGGCACGATACCGTAGCGGGCGGCCAGGGCCATAAGGAATGGAATCTCGAAAACCAGACCAAAAGTAAATATGGCCTTAAGGGAAAAAATCAAATAGTTCTGTAGCCTTGGCATTGCCTCCAGACCCTGGTTTGCAAAGCCCAAAGTAATGGAGAACGCAACAGGCATTATGACCCAGTAACCAAAAAGACCTCCTGAGATGAACAGGCATATACCCCAGAACATAAAGCTCTTTGTAAACCTTTTCTCTTTATCATACAGGCCTGGAGCTACAAACCTCCATGCCTGATACAAAATCATGGGAGCCGAAAGGATAACAGCGCTCCAGAAGGCAACCTTGAGATAGGTCATGAAGCCTTCTGTAAGGGCTGTGAATACCAGAGAACTGCCAGGGGGCAGGGCCTGATGAACAGGATAGAACAGCATGGAGACCAGGAAATCCGAGAGCGCATAGCAGAGCACAAAAGCCGCTGCCATCGTGACGAAACAGGTTATCAGGCGACGCCTGAATTCGGCAAGGTGTGCCTTAAA